>JASLKH010000001.1 GCA_030747675.1 Candidatus Thalassarchaeaceae archaeon
GGTTCCATAGAAATTGCGAATTTCCCTTTACGCGCTGTTGATGTTTTACGGTATATTGACGATAATGGAATGCTTGATCTCCGCACTCTTAATGAGGAATTAATCCAACGAGATTTGGATAAACATGTGGAGAAACAATTAGTGGGTTCACTTGGAGATTTACCCCGTACCCGTTCATTTTTTGGTAGAGAAACCGAAATGGAGAATATATCCAATTTGTTAGATGCTCGCTCTACCTGCCTGTTACTTCCGGGTATTGCTGGCATTGGAAAAACCGCATTAGCGGGAAGAATTATTGAAGAATACACACATCGAAGAAATTTGTTGTATCATCGTTGCCAAGACTGGGAAGGGAGTCGTGCATTTATGGAAGCAATTGCGGAATGGCTTTCAGCAATTGGTGATGACGAACTTTCCAATTATGTACAGAGTTCATCTGTACCGCAAGCAACGGTTGTAGTGAACATCATTGTCAGTGCTCTTGAGGAAACACCTGCTCTGATTGTTATTGATGATTTACACAAAGTCAACGACGAAGTCCTATATTCCCTTATCCGAGGTTTATCTCTACGAATGGTGGATATGCGAGAGTGTGGGCTTGTTTTATTCAGTCGCTCGTATAGGGAAGTGGTTCCTACCAAGGATGCAGAAGGTAAGATTGCGACATTGATGTTACCATTAGAGGGATTGGATCAGTCTGCTAGTCGTAATTTGCTAACAACTATGCCAGATATTGATGTTTCATCATTCTTGCACATTTACACACTATCGAGAGGCCACCCTCTTATTTTGCAATTAATCAACAGAGGTTCAGTAGGCAGTACATTCCACGACACATTAGAAAAATTCGTTGAAAAAGAAATTTTCAGTCGATTATCGGGTGCAGAGAAAAGTGTCCTTGGTGCTATTGCAATCTATAGGGAGCCAATGCCTTTGGATGCATTATCTAGTCACGAAGTAGAGACTAATTTACTCGATAGTTTGGTTGAGAAAGGACTTGCTCGTCAAGCAGACAGTGAGAACTACGATGTCCATGACCTTGTTCGCGAGTTCCTTTTGAGAACAATCGATTCTCAAACAGCTACAAAGTTGCACTCTGCTGCATGTGAATGGTACCGTAATCGTCAAGATAGTTCTGAATTACAATTGGAATTGATTTATCATTTGGTTAATGCAGGAGATATTGACGAACTTTCAACCGTACTGAGTAAATATGGGCATGATTTGGTAAATGGTGGGTATGTGGAATTATTATCTCTCTTGAAAGATTTAGATGAGTCACAGTTTAACCTTGCTGCACAATCAAATATACTTGAGTTACGTGGAAATATATACTCTCTACAGGGGCGCTGGGCTGATGCAGAAAAGGAATATGATTTGGCACTACCATTAGTAAAAGAGCAGAAGGTGAGTGACGCGGAAGGCCGCCTCCTTTCAAACAAGGCAGATATCTGTGTTCAAAGAGGAGAAGCAGATGCAGCATTGAAACTACACCGTGAGGCACTAGAGATTTTCATAGCAACTAAGGATGCCCAAGGTGCGGCACGAACATATACGAATATGGGCTATATATTCCGTCATCGGAAGGATATAAAGCGAGCATTGGAAGTCTATGGCAACGTTGAGGGTCTCCTTGATGCCGAGAATGATGAATCACTGAACGAAGTTCGAATTAAATTAGCATCTGCATTTTTAGAAATGGGAGAAATTGATCGGGCTAGGGAGCACGCAATACAATCATTTGAAGCTACAGAAAAAAGTGAAGACAAGGCTTTACACGCTCGTTCGAGGGCAGTCCTTGGCCGATTGTATGCACGTACAGGTGATCCTGAATTGGCATTGCACCATTATTCAGAAGCTCTTGAACAGATGGCGGAAGAAACCAATCAGAAGACCGCCGTTGAAGTAAAGATTCTCCTTGGTGAAACTTTGTCTGATTCAGGTCGTACAGATGAAGCAGTTGAGCATTACCTCGAAGGTCTGGTAATGGCTGAAGCAAACGATTTCAGACCATTAATAGGTGAATTGTTGGCCCGATTAGGTAATGCTGCACCTGAGAAAGCTGAACGGATGAATTATCTTCAACGTGCTTTGACAGTTTTCAGAGAATTAGGTGCTGGAGAGCGCATGCGTGAAGTGCAGGGGCAAATGCATCGAGCAATCATGGGGCGCTAATTAGAACCCAGGCTGTTTCGTTTGAATGGTTACTTCCCCTTGATCTAGCACAACCCAAATGGTGTCAATTCCAGATATACTCAGTTGACCGGAGTGTGTCGTTGCAGCAGCCCCAGATATAGCATGACTTGAACTATATTCTCCCCCAGAGTCAATGATGTGAATGGCATCATCAGTTAACCACATTTTCAATTCAAGCCCAGTTGCTCCGGAGAGATGGAGATTCACGGGTTCAGCATAACGGGCAGCAGGGTCAATCCTGGCCGCTTCATCTGCTCGTTCTATTGCTTCACTTGTTGAGAACAGATTTTCTTCAATAGCCTCGTTAGTCCAACGTTTTTGCGTGGCAGTTTCAATATCCCATACCCATATGGAAAACGAAGATAATAGCATCAAACCAAGTAAGAATGTGAAAATGTATCCTATTTCTGTTGCTGCACCTTCCTCATTTCGATGTAATTTGGAATATGTCCTCATAGCGATTCACCACCTTCAGCATGGCTGGAAATTTGTGCTACTTGGATGTTGAATTTCACAGGGTCCCCTCCTGCGTGATATACTACTTCTGGCATTGTAGGAGATGTTTGTACCCATCCGACGTAATCATTCAGCATCTGTAATTGTCCAGGGAATGCGAGCCAGTCTGCAGAGAAATCTGTTGATGCTGCTGAATTAGCAGCAATGACTTCAGCATAAGGGCCATCCCAGCCACGTCGAACCTGATATGCTGTCATTGAGGCCAATTGATCACGTGTATTCAATGAGAGAGTCATTGATACATCAGTTGCTCCCTCAATAGAATCAGTGGTTGGTAAAATTAAGGGGATGGTAACTGCAACTCTTGGCCCTGGTCCTTCTCTAGATGGCGGCTCTACGAGAACAGATGGTTTGTATTCCGGATGGTTGGTTCCAACAAATCCGCCATTAGATATAATTTCAAGATCTGAGACACTTGAATCGAAGGTATAGGTCAATCGCGGTAGGTTAAGTGCCCATGCGGTCCCTAACGTTACATGTGGTTCATCAGAAACGCCCCCTCTAATTGTCATTTGAATGCCAAAGAAATGGTCCCCTGTTCTCCATGCTTGGCGAATTCCCTGTGGACCTAATTGGCTGATTGTTTCCCAAGGTAATGCCGCTTCAATCCAGCCAGATGCACGTGTGTCGATATTGATGCATCTGTCATACCCGTCCTCTGGTACCATAGTGGCGCCTGAACCACCAGCACTTACCCAAAGCCTAGCAGGGCCATTGGTGGTTGACATGGATGCAGTATTGTATTGGGATTCTGTTAATTGCATTGTTTTAATTTCATTATGCTCTAGATTACCAATGCTATCATTGCTTGGGTCCGATGTGTGGATAGGTGTCAGCCATGACACACTAGGGGCTGCTGGTTGCAGAATAACTCCGGTATCCCCGGTCAGTGGGCTCTCCGCATTGCCGCCATTAGTGGGTGTCGCAAATGACCAGCTCATGCCAGTGCTTCGACCAGTATCTGCTGCAGGGATTATCGACAAACTGCCGGGGCGCCATGTTTGTGCATGATTTGCCGCATCACCCAAAGTTTGCGTATCTAAAATCCACTCCACAGTAATTGGTGTGGTAGAATCAATCCATGAAAGGCTATCAGTATTCCACGCAATTCGGATGGATGAAAGTCCGCTGATGGAATGGTACAAACCATTTATTTTTGCAGTGGTTGAAGTTATACTGGGGTTGTGGAGAACTATTGTCCCATTCATTGCAGGCGGTTGAAATTTTGTCCCAGTCCATGCTCCGTTTCTATCAGGTAAATGGAATGCACCGGGTCCCTCTCCATCTAGTGTAATGGATACCCCCCAGTGCAGGATTAATTGAGCATCAGAAGAAGTTTGCACTTCCAACCGATCTGCAGTAGATGTAAAGACGGTCTCTGACCATATATGTGTGTTACCAGTTTCATCAGAAGGAACTTGTGCATAATTGGTGCTTGAAGAAATTCCTAAACCACGATTGATAGAAGTCCCCCAATCTACTGTAAATGGACCCTCAGAGGAAATTTGTAGATTGTGATAACCTTCTTGCAAAGGTATTGACCACATGCGGCCATTATCCGTTCCGGGGGTTGATAGGTCAGGGGATGCAACAAACGCGCCACCATTTCCACGCCAGAGAGCCACTTGCAATGGTGCATCGGAATGAATCCAAGATTCTCCATCTTGACTGTAAATAATTTCTTGCCATATCCCATCGGCTTGTAAATCATAGATATTTTTCCCAGTAGATGTCTCAAATGTAATTTCATTCGGACCCAATTGGGCTGAAAGTGAGTGCTGAGGTGTGGCTGTGATTGTACCATTTACAGGAGGAATACGGTAGTGGAAAAGAGATTCAGGAGATGCATGTAAGTCTGTAGAGCATAGCGTTTCAATAAGGTTATTCGGGTGCCTGAAACGTATTTCGTCATCCAAGTCTAGGACACTATCAAGTCGAAATTCAGTATTTTCTTGATGGGTCGCCGAATACCATGTCCCACCTCTTTGGAGGTCCCATGAAAGACTCCCTGTATGGGGTTTCAATGACATTCTAGCAGTATCTCCAGGAGTCCCAGATTCACTTAACCGCTCAGTTTCAGAGGCTAAATCACTCATTTGTCCGCCCATGGTTTCACGTTCAATTGACCCATGCATTTCATTAATTACTGGAGCAATTGTGACCATCATCCCTGAGATGATTGTTAGAACACCTGCGAACAAAAGGACAGTAGCAATTGCAGCAGAAACTGCTTCCTCATCTTGCTCACGACGAATCATTTCACTACCACCTGTTGGAGTAAAACATCCAGTGAAATGGTTGCATATGTAGGGTGCATTGTCATCCCCTCGACCCCTGAAATCCGCCCATAGGGGCCAAAACCCACATAATTTTCTAATTCTCCAGTCGAACGATGTAGGTCATAATCGTCAGTCCATTCTTGCCTATATTTTGTTGCCCGCCCATCTTCTGATGTGAAATCGGTTTCAATTCTGACATTCCTGGCTTCATCTGAAAAGAATGTTATTTGTCCCTCACTAATTAGTTCTAAACTGGCATCATCGGCAAATCCTGTGCCTACCATATCAGTATCGAGAAGTACAAGGGATACTCTGTACTCTCCATTCAACGTCAAATCATGATCCAAGCGCGGGTAGCCAAAAATATCCACCGGTTTGTTTGGAAGTTGTTGGACCCTTGCACCATTAATCAAGTCAATTGTAAAATCTCCACCTGTCAGTGGTGTGCTTAACCGAATTCCATCTAGAGGAACTTGTATCCATCGATAGATAATATCTCCTTCTGAATTGAATACATCTACAAGAATCCAACCAGTTAAATCAAGAGTAATTGACAATTGCCCTTGACCATTTTGTAAACTACCATTTTCTTGACCTAGAGTGGTTGTGATTCGTACTTCTGCTGCGGTTCCGTTTACCGAATTAATACTAACTCTCCCTGAGGAAATGTCCGCAGTAACCCGATCATCCCCTGACAAGTCTGCTGAAATCTTCCAAATCTCAGATAGTCGAACGGGTTGAATAATTTCAGCAAGATGGACACTTGAAACAACTAACCCGGAGCCTTCAGGTGCTTCGGCAGCAATTAGTAGCCTGTCATTGAATTGGTTTGCAGCTACACTTGCGGAAGTCCATTCACGATTATCATTCAAATCCTGCATGAATGGTTGCATTACGACAACAACACCTGCCATGGTGGTGATGACCATTGCTAGAAGCATGGTGACTCCCATAATCTCTGAAACGGCCTTTTCGTCATCTCGCTTGGGGGCGCCAGATGGTTGCCGCATGTTACCTCATACCGGGACGTGTTCTTAGCCATTCTCCATTTCACCTCATACTGAGGTGATTTTTTGCTTAAATCAGAATCTCCGGTTCAACCTGCCCAACCCAGTGGCTGAATTCTGGTCCATCACGTCCAGCAATACGCAAATCTCCACCCCAATTTTCTGATTGATATAGTACCTCACTTTCTGCGAGATGTGGAGCATTATTTCTTTCCGATAAATGGCATAGCACGAGGCTCTTTGTTTCGACATCGAGAATTTCTGACATCAAGTCTGCAGTTTGCCGATTAGATAAGTGTCCCCCGCGCCCAGAAATTCTACTTTTGAGACTTGATGGGTAGGGGCCTAATGCTAATTTCTTCGCATCATAATTCGCTTCTATTGATATGTGTGCACATCCCTGCAGATGTTTCCTAATTTCATCTGTAATTTCACCGAGATCAGTGACGATTGCGGCTCGTTCATTTCCTCCGCTACTGATGATGAATCCGACATTTTCTGCCCCATCATGGGGGACTGGGACAGGGAGTATGGAAATTTCGGTCGTCACATCAACCCTCTCTAGTGACTCAAATATCCGGCATTGATTGACCGGATCAAGCCCCATCTTCGCACAAGTGGTAAAGTTCGCCAATATTTCGGCACCCCAACGTCGTTGGAATATTTCAGCACCTTGGACATGGTCGGTGTGGTGGTGACTCAAAATAATGGCATCTACCGACTGTGGATTGACCCCTATCCTCCCCAATCTTTTTTCCATTTGGCGACCACTTAATCCGCAGTCTACGAGAACTTTGGAATTCTCACTCTGGATTAGTGTGGCATTGCCGCGGCTACCCGAACCCAAGTGAATAATCTCGAAGCTCATGACCGTCATTTCGGCTCGGGGATTCGACGCTCCTTGAATGCAACGTATGATGCTGGGGAATTCCGGTCATTTAGGAACTTATTTTCTATGGCCGAATAGTAACTTTCGAATGGCTAAAAATTTCATTATTAAAATTCTCTATTCTAAAAAAGAGTAATTTCCATCGAGATATGTCCGAACGTCGCTCCATCAGCATCATAAGCGAGAGAGTGGGGAATGCGCTGTGGGTATAACCCACAGGTGGGTCCATGCGTCGAAAACAAACTGCATTGCTGATTTCTCTACTGATTATCGGGTCGATGATTTTCGTTAGCCAAATACGCCCTAACAATCCCGTTGAATCAGTCCATCCTGGCGACACTACAGGGGAAGGACCTCCTGTTACAGACCATGATAAAGATGGGATGCCAGATTTGCATGAGGAAATGTTCAGTGAATCAGTTTTCATGGACTTAGGAGATAGATCAAAGGAAATTAGAGGTCTTGACATGCTCAACGGTTCTGATAATTCTAGCGATTATGATATGGATGGATTGACGGCATTGATGGAATATTGTTGGCCTTATGATTTGGATTCATGTTTTACCAATAATCGTACAGGATTACCAGGGAAACCTGCAGATTTATCCGAAACAGGAATCCGATGGTTCCTTGATCCCCGTTCTGGAGATACAGATGGTGATGGGTTGCCTGATGGTTTTGAAGTTGCTATGTGCATGGATAAAACAGGATATTTGAATGATTCGGATACTTGGACTTGCGATACTTTTGATCCCTTGAATAGTTCAGATGGTTCATTGGATTCAGACAGCTGCCCTAATAATCCTGGTTTATTCGAATGTGGAGATGGTTTTGATGTGGATCGAGATGGCATTGTCGAGCCCCATGAGTTTTACACCAATGCAGAAGAGTATTCTTATGGTGCACCAGAGAATTGGACCACTGAGTTTGATGGCCTAAGGTGTTCAGGTTCGATACCATATCTCGTTGACCCTTGTACTGATTTGGAGTACAGACCAACTGGTGACGATGGTTGGTTAGGAACAGATCCCTTACGAAGGGATTCAGATTACTTCCTCTGGGCAAATGGGTCAATTCGTGACCAGAGCCAAAAGGGCGATGGAATTATCGATGGCTGGGAAGTGTATTTCCAACTTGATCCTCGCAATAGCAGTGATGCCTTCCAAGATTCAGACATTGATGGCTGGGATTTCAATGGGGACGGAGTGGTTGGAGCGGATTTATCAATCGCGACAATTGAATTGGGTGAAGCATTTAGTAATCTTGAGGAATATCTAGTGTATCTCGATGACGACAATTGGGTTACTGCTGGAGTGAAGTATGTCCCTATGGACATGGCTGATTTGACCGTGACTGCTTTAGATCAAGGTACGAGCCCAAGTATCCTCCACCATGATGCACACTCAATAGCATCTGATGATTCCCTAAATTTAGTATATGTTGGAACAAAGAACGGTGTTACAATTATTGATGCTGAGAGTTCAACATCTTCTCACCTCCAACTGCCTGCTGATTCTGAGTTGCTGGATATGCACCTTTGGTCTGAAGGTGGAGATTATGGGGTACTTTTACTTGCAACCAGCACTAGTTTAATGACGATTTCATTAGATGCTAATGGATTGCTAAACACAGTAATCGATGAGAGTGAAACAACTCCAATTAAATTAGTGACGCCATTACAAACAGGAAGTGGCGATTTAGATGTCCTTAGTGTTGACACTGATGAATCATTTTGGCGATTTAGTCTCGATTCTGTTGGACGAATCGGCTCATTATTCGAGGTTCAGCAGTTGAATGATGTCCTTACAGCTGAGAACAATGCTTCAGTTAACACGATGACACATACAGTACTTTCAAGTGGCGGCCCTCATCTTTTTGTTGGTACAAATCAGGGTCTTCTTCTCGCAAATAGTTCTGATTTCGCATCGGGGTTCGAGAGTAGTTGGATTTTCACTACAAATGATGCAGAGGATTTTGTAGTCCCTGCAGATTCTTACGACCAAGATCTCGCGGCTGTAGTTCAATCATTAGTTGTTGATGGACCGCGCAATGCCAACGGGGATATTACAAGCCCCCAGACTCTTTGGATAGGGACTCTGGGGGGAGTTCACCAATTCGATTTGGTTACTGGGTTGACCGACCCTGCATCAGCATTTTCTCATGATCGCATGAAATATCCTGACGAACGTGATGCTAACAATATCCATACAATTCATCCGACAGAAAGAGGAGTTGTAATTGGATCCCAATGGGGGACTTGGATTCTTGATGGTGACTATAGTCGTTCAACCGGCGTTAATATGCAAAATACTCGCATTCCTGGAAAGGTTTCTGAAGTTTGCACTCTTGACATCAATGGTACAATGGTTCTTTTCGCAGCATTGGACCCAGGTACATATTCAAATATCGCTTTGATTAACCCACTTTCCAATGACTCTGATGCTGATGGTATGCCAGATGGCTGGGAATTTATCTATGGATTGGATCCAACAAATCCCTATGACAGAGATGATGATTCTGATGCAGATGGTGTAAATTTCGATCCGAGTGTGGATGATTATTTTGACAGAAGTTGGAGTAATCTGGATGAATTCAGATATGTTGCCTCAACCCCTCAAGGCTGGAACACAACAAACCCGTTGATTTCAGATACTGATGGAGACGGGTTACTTGATGGAGAAGAATATTGGGGTTTCTTCTTGGAACAAACAAATTTTACTTGTCATTACCTCAATGGAGATTATCTGTGTGATGAAACTACAGGCCTCGAGGCCCGTAACACCTACATCACTGGACATGTTGAAGGTGCAGGTGGTGGGACTGATAGCTCGCTTGATCCAACAAATGTGGATACTGATCAAGATGGTATGCCAGATGGTTGGGAAATAAATTATCGGCGGTGGATAGGCCAATCATTCCACGGTGGTAATGATTGGTCCCTTGACCCAACAGACCCCTCGGATGCTTTCGACGATGCAGATGGCGATGGGTTGACAAATTTATGTGAATATCAATGGCAACAAGTACGACTATTAGTTCAGAATCAAGGTTTATCTTCACACAACGAGACGGCAGAAGGAGCAGCAAATTGGGTAGATACAGATCCTAACTTAGTTGATTCTGATGGTGATGGTTTACCTGATGGTTGGGAGGCACGATACACTTGTTCTTGGTCCACTGCTCAAGAGGGTCTGAACCCATTGAATGGTTCGGATGCAGGCAACAACCCCGATGGAGATGGCTATGATGTCAATCATGATGGTATATTGTCTCAGGATGAAATGCTGACCAACTGGTTGGAGTATCATATTGGTTCCACTATTGTCCTCGGTGATGTCGATTCTGACGGTAATCCATTGGGAATTTCGACATCACTTTACAATGAATCTTGGAATGGTTCTGCCAATGAGCCCTTCGGCTTTTTCGTAACGCAAGAAGTTCTCAGCAACTACCCTTTGGCACCAACTCAAGACCATGGTTCTAGTGACCCATTAAGCCGAGATACAGATGGAGATGGTATGCCAGATGGTTGGGAAATTTTCTTTGCTCGTTGGGATACATACGCAGGCGATTGGACGTTGAACCCAGTGATGGAATTGGATTCTATTTCAGATCCAGATGGCGATGGTATGACCAATTGGGAAGAATACAATTCTATCGCAGCTAACTATTCGGAAACAAATCCTGAGAAGACCTCACCGCAGTTTTACATATTTGGTTCAGGCCCCCTAATATCTTTACAAATTTGGGAATCCGCAGGTAGTCTCAGCTCTTTCGGAGAATTTGTTGATGAAGAGCAGATGAATCGAACAGGCAGAACCTGCGATCCGAATAATCCCGACAGCGATGGTGATGGGTTATATGATGGTCTTGAACTTCTATTTACAAGATGGAATCAAACCGACCAAGTGTGGACACTAAATCCATTAGTCGCAGGAGATGGGCACTATGATGCAGATAGGGATGCGTTAACAGATTTACAAGAGCTTAACCTTACCAATCATAATCCTACTAACGGAGGTCTTTCACCACCAGATGCACCAAAAATGTGGGAAGAAGCATTTCTCATTAATCAGGCGGCATCAATGAATCGAGTATCTACTATGCTATTTTCAAAAGGGAACCGTGCAATGATTGCAGGTCAACAATTCAGCGCTTGGATTTTGGATCCTGCAGTCCCAGCACCACCTTTACTCTCAGCACTTCTTGGGATATCTGATCCAACCGATAATGATACAGACAATGATCAAATGATTGATGGTTATGAGTACTGGTTTACAGAATGGGACCTCGATGGCAACCAATGGGAGATGAACCCGCTTTCTGCGGAAGATGTTGGATATGATTCTGATGAAGATTCTTGGGATTGTAATGGTGATGGAACCATTGATTCTAATGAAACGTACTCTAATCTCCGCGAGTATGAAGCCAGAACTTACGGCAGATGGGATCAACGATTCACGGTCCCGTCCCAATTTGGATTGGTTTCGTATGGGCGAGATACAATCACCGCCCATCAGGATGAATTGGGTTATACATGGGGTCAAGCACGTGGTGTAATGTATGATTTGTTCGTCAGTAAGGATGTTATGAGTAGTGAGCGACTGTTGCGTATTAACGAAGCATATTCAGACAATTG
>JASLKH010000002.1 GCA_030747675.1 Candidatus Thalassarchaeaceae archaeon
TGGGACATTTCAAATCTTGGCTCTTCCCTTTCGATTTGAATCGAGCACCACAAGAGCAAACAGGTCTACGCAGATTGCGGATACCATTTACCAGTTTTAATTTCTCAAGGTGAATTGTTCCATCTGGTGATTCCAGGCCAATCCATTCAATGGAGTCTCCTTCTTTCATCGATTGAGCCAATTTATTTATTGGCCCCCCCTCCGAAAATGAGGCTAATTTCCTATCAGTAAATAGGATGACATGACCTCCTTCAAGGATTTTAGGATTTGTGCTTAGGATTGCTGATTCAATAGATTCAATGTGGTCATCACTGGCTTGATTGGTGCGATGCAAACGCCCACTTTTCGCTAATTCAGCGCCATTTTCTTGAAGATATTTATGCGCCGATTCGACTGATTTCGAAGATTCACCACGAACCCCATATAATACTGGACAAGGTGTCCTTGGTGCAATTAGCGATTTTCCAGCATTTGGATCTCGATTCATGAATGTCAGAGGGTATCTCTTGGACATATTTTTGACTAACTTTTCGGGAACATTGCGGATGCTGTTCGTGTCAGTGCGCCATGCTATGTATTCCCAAGTGAAGTCGTTTCCCCCCCTCCAAGCCGCTGCTGCACTTGCCCCAATAATTCCATTCATCCCTCTCGGACTAAACCATGAATCAAAGCGATATTCTTCTAATTCGAGTACCCTATTTTCAAGAGTTACTTCAGAACGGACTGTATCCCAGTATAATTTTTCAGCGGGTCGCTCATGAAAAGCAACCAAAACAGGTTGAGCAGAATGTTTCGAATCATCTGGTTCCAACATAGAAAAACGATTATTGAACCAAATAGTGATACTATCTGAAATCCTTGGCCAAGATGATTCTGTGCAAGTAATCTTTGCAGCTAAAGCCGCATTGCCTCTAGTACGACGTGCTGCAAATGGCCACAGCCTTACTAACCTCACATCAGTAATTTCGCAGTTAGATTCAATTGATTCCAAGAGATTGTTGAAATCAAATGTCGTACAACCAAATTCCCGCTCGTCTGTATCATCTAAAGCAAGCCAGATTTCCTGGCACGAGGATTTAGTCATATTTCCAAGGCATCGCCTCGGTCTTCATCATCCAAAAGTCTCTCGATCACTCCTGCAATACCTACTGCAGGGTCAATTCGAAATCCTCTCACACCATGATTCCATGCAGCACCAATGTCTGCATCTCGGTCACCTGCCATTAATGACCTTCCTTCCGACACTCTATTTTTCAAGTCCTGAGAATTTTGCGTAGTTTCCAACTCAAGACCTTCCAACAGTTGTCGACCCACTTGTAGCATACCTGCACCGGGTTTCCTCACAGGGCTATGTTCATAGGGAGCGTATGGTGAATATAATAACACATCAATAATTGCATTATTGTTTTGTTTCAACAGACCATCAATTACCGCCTGATTAATTTCTGCTAATTTTTCATGGCTGAACACACCTCGATTGACAGGTGACTGGTTTGTAACAACAACAATTCGAAATCCAGCATCTCGCAATGCTGCTACCGAATCACCTGCGCCATCCAGCATCACCACTTCTGCCTCTGATTTGACATAATCTTCTCGGCCGACATTAAGGACGCCGTCCCTATCGAGGTAAGCAATGGAGCCATCCCAATTTTCTAAAGACTCAATTTCTCCATTGATTGGAGCCCCGTGACGCCCTGGTAAATCCACCAAAACACCTCAGGAATGACTTGGGATATTTCGGCTGGCTTTGATGGCTTCCTTTACGATATGATTGATGATGAGTTGTAAGTCTTCAATTCGCTCCATTGATTCAGTATTGCAAACTATTGCAACGTCGGCTAATTTAGCAAGATTACCGCCATTTCCTCTTCGGTAGTTACCTGTTATTCCAACTGTTCTCGCCCCTGCTTCTTTTGCAAATTCGACTCCATTGATCACATTCGCTGAATTTCCACTTCCAGAATAGGCCACTAACAAGTCCCCCGATTTCAACCAAGTCTGAAGTTGTCCAACGAAGATATTAGAATAATCCGTATCATTTGCCCATGCTGTTAGAGAGGCAATATTGTCGGTATGACATAATGTTGGCAACTTCAACTCCTTGCTCCAATCTCCTGCACTATGGCTTGGAGTTGCTGCAGAACCACCATTTCCAATGAAATGTACACACCCACCGTTGTCCATTACCGATAGCATTTCATTGTAGAGCCCAGAAACATCATCAGGGTTTAATGAATGCATGGCAGCGGTCAAATCTTCAATGTATGAAGACATGAACGCGGCAAAATCAAACTCATCACTAGACATTCCGCTCAGTCCCGCGTCGGAGCGAGCATATATGTGACTTACCGACCCACGTCGGTCAGAAATGGGCGACATTGTGAGTAATACCGTGGCCAATTTTGGCCAATTAATAGAACTTGATTTAGGTCAGACTAACCTTCTAATCGTTATGATGGGGCTTGTTTTTCTAGGAATTTCATTCCATGGTAAGGGTGAATGGACAAAATGGATGGCATGTCCAGGATGGATTTGTGTAGGGCTATACTTCTACTTAGGTGCTGAACATTATTTTCTGATAGATGATCCTGTGCTAATTTTTATGTCATTAGCAGCATTACCTGTGAGTGTAGCCTATGCTGCTTGGGAAGGAATCAATGCCAAAGAAGGCCGAATTGTTGAATCTGTTGAATGGCTTCGAGGTGCCGTATTTTGGTCCGCAATGCCTTATTTAGCAATCCAACATATCCCAATGCTCAATGCTGGTGTCGTATGGTTTACTGCGTGGAATACATCGTTAATGTTGCAGTGGACTGGTGCCGGTGAAATTCATCTTGGGCAAATGATGGTTGATTTGGGTGGTGGAAATGAAGTCTCGTGGTCCGAGTGGGGTGGCAACCGATGGTTGCAAACTGATACACTGGGCGAGGGGGGTTTCTATGTCCCAATGGAGCACGCCGATGGGGATCCTGTGAATATTGGATTCGTCCTTGGATGTAGTGCATTACAATCAATGATTGTATTCATAGGAGCAGTCGTTGCTTTACGCGATTCACCTTGGAAGAGAAAAGCGAGAGCATTGTTTATCACAATACCAGTAATTCATGTTTTGAATGTGTTCAGGAATGCTGGTATTATCTGGATGCATGTAGCTTATGGTGGGAAGTGGGATCTGTTTGGAATCAATATTTTCGACTTCGGTCACGCATACGCTGCCAAATTTCTTAGCTTAGGGGCGATGTTTATCATGGCAATAGTGATTTTTGAATTATTGCCCAAACTCCATTCTCACGTCTTAGATGTAATCTCGCCTGTACTTCGGCCACTTGGAATCTTGCCGCCACGTGAAAATTAACGCTGAGGTTTCAGGCGATCGAGGACTTTGCCCTTCAAAGGCATATTATGTTCCCATGCGAATTCTTTCATCACACGCAATGCTTCCTGCTCTTTTTCTGAATCACCTACAAAGTCAGTGACTTCGATAATTGAGTTGCGAGTATTTGCCTTGAAGGCAGCGATAGGTTCCTCATTCCAAAATACCATGTATGCACTACCGAATCCAAACCGTTCTCGCAATAATGACTGGAAATATGGTAGAAGAGGGTCGGATGGCGGTAGGACAAAGTCGCGCATTGGCTCAATACTATCGGCTTCTTCTAACAATTCCTTACGTCCCCAACATACTTCATGGAGGTCATCAACAAGGAATCCTTTGATCAAATGCCCTTCTGCCTCAAATTCATGTAAAACAACTGATATCTCTTCCGCTTTAAACGGACTACCTGCCAATTTCTCGCATTGTTTTAGGGTGATTATCGGATATTCAGCTACCATTTCACGCAGATATTCGCGCTTGACTTCCCACGTGTCCGCAGAATCTAATCGTCTAACTGTTTTGAAACCACCACGGTAGTCTTGAACTAGATGACCCGATCGGATTAGAGGTTGTGCTAGTTTCCTAAATTCAGCCCTTTTCATCGCGTATCTGTCCATGAATATTTGTGGATCTGAATTCGAATTGAAAAACTCAAGGACATCGACTAAATCTTCGTCTGGTTCATGATTTCTGATACGTAAGAGTCTTTGGAAGTGCTTATACGGAGCCCAAACTTGATGGTTACGAAGATTTGTTCCTTGATGCATTTGCTGACTTGCAGCCATTGATTTTAGATCAACTCTATACATTTCACAGCGCCCACGTAGTGCGAAGTCATCACGGATTTCTGCAACTTTTGAAAGGGCTATAGTTTCATTTTCAGTACGACTATGCTGATGTAGGTTGTGGTGGAAAAACAGGGCTCTCATTGCAAGGCTTCGTGGCCGTGGATCAACAATTCCTCCTCGAATATAGCGTTCATTATCACCCATTGATTTGAAACCTAATTTTTCAACAATTCCCTGAATATTTTCATCACACTCATGGATAGGTACACCATTGAAATTGTGCAAAACAGAAACATCGACAAGGGTGTCACTATAATTGTCAAGTAACTCATCAAAGATAATAGCAAACTCATCTAGATATGAGTGAGGGATATGAATATCCTTGATCTCGAGATAATCGTTAACTTTGAACATCAATATTCGGCCAACGGGGTCAACTCCTTTGAAAACGGGGTAATACCAACCTTGTTTCAACACATATCGTACTTCTTGAATAAATCTTGAACAAAATGGATCAGATTGAGTCATAATACGCAAAGTTCGATCCTCGCGGTTGTGGCGACGAAGAGCTAATGCATCCTCGGGTACACAATAAAAATCAGTTGGGTCTGGTTGTAATGCTGTTACTTTCTGAACTTTACCACTACTCTCCAAATCCCTTAGAATTTCTGCAAGTAATTCGACAGGGTGGCTGATGAATAAACGCAATGCATGCAACTTGATTGGTCCAACTCGACGAATTAACTCGAGGAGGGCATCTTCAAAGGGGAGAGGGGCATATACATCATGAACACGATGGAATAATGAAAGCGAACGTTTTCTATCAGGCAATTCTTCAAATTGCTTCACAAATACCATTTGTCGTTCCATATTTGACATCGCATTTCGAGCATCTCGCTGGATATGCTTATGCTCATCTCCCTTAGGTAAATGACCGAGGATTTCTGAACGTTCGACATTCTCCCCTGGTGTGATGTAATCTACTAGGTGGGTGTCCATTTCAGCGAACCATGGCTCTGGGCGCAATCCCAACAGCGTTGGTATCATCTCTTTGGTAGTATAACCTACTCGAGAATGTAACAATCGGCCCATGACAATGTCTGAGTCATGTTTCATATCTTTCCAATCGGCAAACCTGAAATTCTCAATTCTACCGAGAAGTTCATGCATCTTAGTGAACATTATGTGACCATCAGTCAGAGCAGAAATTGCATCAGGATACTGTTTATACGACTTATTTAAGAGTAAATTTTGCAACGCTCTGTACTCAATAATATTCGTATCCCCTCCTGTGATAATGTGCTCATCAACTCGTAAGATAAATTCGCCCTCATTAGTTTGTGTGTAGAATCCAATTGAAACAATGTTTCTTACTTCCATTTCATGTAGTAACGTTTCGATCTGAGCTGTGGGGAATGGTAGCCGTTCAGAAATTTTCTCCAATGTGCTTGGACCTTCACTTCGAAGCATATCTGTAACTTTCACACGCAAGCACTCGTAGGGGTCAGCCAATTTAGAATCGATCCATTCAGTAACTTCAATGCCTGAAAAGGATACGCCACTTTTGTAGTGTAGTCCACCTGTATACAATTCACGAACACTTTCCATATCTCCTGCGCCCTTAGCAGCTAACACTCCCAATGTGCCGTGAATTTCAGCCATTCTAATTGAGAACCATTTGTTGTCAACACCATCTGAACCTGTGCCTGTAATTTTTGTGATGTCGCCTGATTGAGCCAACTCCTCAATCCATTTGTGGATTTGGACCTCAGGGATTTCAGCTAATTTGGAACCATACAATGGATTCGCCAAAGTGTTTTCAAGACCGCCGCCACTTTCCATTAATCGCAATAATCCATCAGCATCTTTGGGAATACCGAATTTATCAGAATAATATTTTTCCAATGCATCATCATCGAGGTCTGTTGCTTTTGAACGACCCCCCAATAATCTACGTAGGATTTCAGGGTCAATGTCTTTGACTAAATAAGCTCGAGTTCGCATCGAAAGTAGATCTTCAAAAGCGGCCATGTACAAATTCATACCTAAAGCAGAGGGGAAGGAAACTCTTGAATGGACAATTCTAACTCCATCTCCGTCCATCCCATTTACAAATTTTTCAAGTTCTTCCATGTCCAAATCAGTATGGAATATCTCATTTTGGGCCTCCTTTATCAACAACGAGTTTGCCTGTTGGCGATGGTCACGAAAGACTTTTTCTGATTTCTGCTGGAATTGTTTGGGACTGACTTCATCTGCACCAATCCTTCGAGGGATAATCAGAGAACGACCTGCTACTTCACGGAACCTTTTAGCGAATAACTGGCTATCTAACAAATATCGCTGGAGGACTTCATCTCTCTGATTCTTTTTGAATAATGGATAAATTAGTGCAGTATCAATTTCTTGGCCTGTTTTGAACAGAAATGCATTCTCATCAAATGACATTTCGATAACATGGAAATCATGCATTTCACAAAGACCTGCCATGAAATATCCAAGAGCCATGTTGAAGGCTCTACCGCGACATGTAGTGATTATGTAAGTTGGAACTGGGCTATTCGTAATTTGTTCAAACAAAATGCGATCGTGATTTGGAACTTGGAAGGAGTCGATTGTGTGTTCTTCAAGGAATCGAGCAAGAGATTCGCTAATGGGATCTGAAAGGCCATACGCACCACCAAGAATCAGGCGTGGATCGTGCCCACGACGAATTGCTGTAACTGTGGAATTTAGTAAATCGAGGACGGCTCCAGAAAGTTCGCGGGAACGGCTCATCGCCTCCCCTGACCAAGAGGGGACTGTTGGACGATATCCAGTGACAGGAGTTACACTAACTCGACTAGATTGAATTTGATGCACGCGATATGTTGTCCCACCTAGCAAAAAGACGTCGCCTGATCTCAGATTTTGAACGAATGAAGAAGATAGTTGGCCAATCATTGTCCCATCTGCTGAAAATACCAGATAATTATTGTCAGGAGCAATTGTACCGATATTAGTATAGTAAATCATCTGAGAATATCCACGTTTCCCAATTTTGTTATCTTCCCAATCAACCCAAACACGACGCTCCTCCTCAAGTAAATCTAGAACATCAATAAAATCATCATAAGGAAAATCTTTGTATGGATATGAAGAAGTGATTATTCCATATGCTTCATCCATATCCATTTCGCCGCATATTGTCAAACCGATGATAAATTGAGCAACAACATCCAAGCAATTTCTAGGGAAGCGAAGGTTATCCATTTCCCCTCTCATTATAGCACCCTGTAGCGCCACTAATTCGAGTAAATCGTGTACTGATGTTGGAAGAAAACGTGCGCGTGGAATACCGCCTACATGATGTCCTGCACGACCAATGCGTTGCAGAGCAGTTGAAATTGAACCTGGTGAGCCGATTTGGATAACCATGTCAACGCTGCCAATATCAATTCCCATTTCCAGAGAACTGGATGATACACAGCATCGTAATTCACCACGTTTCAGTTTACGTTCAACTTCAAGACGAATTTGTTTGTCCATAGAACCATGATGACCTTCAACACCCGCAAGGCCGAGAACTCGCAACTTTTGAGTGATTATTTCCGTCATTTGACGCGTATTTGCGAAGACCAAGGTTGTTGTATGAGCTTCACACAAATCCTTGATAATTTCAACATTATGGTCTAGTAATTGCTTGACTGGGACTTCGTTGAATTTTGGATGTGGCAAAATGATGTCCATATCCAATTCGCGCGTCCCACTCACTTTGGCGATGTGGACTTCAGATGATTCCTCATCATCGAAACGAGGGATTGGAGCACCTGTTTCATCATCACGATCTATACCTTTTACAGGGACCAAAAAGTGTGCTACTTCCTCAAGAGGTTCCATCGTCGCTGATATCCCTAATCGTTGAACTGGATTGGCAATTAAAGTATCCAAAAGAGCCATTGTTAGTGATAAGTGGGTACCTCTTTTCGTTGGTACCAATGAATGCAATTCATCAATAATAATCCATTTCAAATCATGCATGAGGGGTCGGAATTTTTTCGAAGCAAGAGCGAGACCTAATGACTCTGGTGTGGTGATAAGAATGTGCGGCGGTTTCCGCAACATCTTTTGCCGTTCCGATTGAGGTGTATCTCCAGTCCGTAGCCCGACTCGTATTTCCTGTGCACGACTTGGCAAAAAACGTTCACTAATTTCTGTAAGTGGGCCAATTAAGTTCTTTTGAATATCATTAGCTAATGCCTTGATTGGTGAAATATAGATGCAGTAAACCTTCTTTTCGAGTTTTCCATCAACTGCTAGGCGAATTAATTTGTCAATAATTGTAAGAAATGCAGTCAATGTCTTTCCCGAACCTGTCGGGGAGCACAAGAGTAAATGATCACCATTCATGATAGAGGGGATTGCCAACTTCTGAGGTTCCGTGAAATCTGGAAATTTTTGCTTGAACCATTCCCTGACGGGTTGTGAAAGTTCAGATAAAATCTGCTCTGTTTCACACGGATTATCCAAGTATACTGTTTGAGCCATGTTCTTTCCTACTTTGAATCTGGCTTGGAGGGTATCAATGCAATATATGAACAATTGCATCAGAACATCATCGGATGAACAAATTGTTGCACATTTCCGTGTGTCCATCTCCAATAATAAAGATAGTCTGAATATTTTTAGAATTTATCAAGTACTCGTGTTGAAACGCAAGTTCGTGTCATATTAGTCTATACGAAATGTGCATGATTTTGGCTCTTTGAAGATTTTACGCCGGTACTTCGCAATTATTCTGTATCCAATATCTCGAACTGGTAAAGGGATTACCCAAAGGAATGGATACCACATTTTGTAATACCATTTCATGTATAGTAATCCACGAATCCCTGCTGCTGAGCGGATGTATGGTTTACCGTTTCGGATGAGATAAACTGTGTCGGCACCCTTCATATTTTCAGGAAGTGTAGCAATGACTCGTTGTGCATCCTCCGCCAGAATAGGGCGGTACCCGAGTCGTTGATTATTTCCCAATCGCTTGTCGATGAATGTTGCCAAACGATGACAAAGCCCGCAATCACCATCCAAAAATAAGTAATCTCGTTGTTCCCCTGGTCTGATTCTTTCAGCCACTTCCATTGGCCATGTATGGACATAAACTCCTGTTGAAACATGCACCATATCCGGTTTTAGCACATCCTTGATTCCAAGGTCATATGACTCAGTAAGAGAATTATCCTCAACTGTGACTTTTCCTTCTTGAAATACCCAAGGATCATGTTGAGTATGGGTGATTTGTAAAGTTCCATTTTTCACAGTGTATAACGAATATCGCTCAAATAAAAATTCCTCTAATGAGTCCTTTTTAGCCCGCATATTCTCACCTTTAGCACAGGCTTCACCGCACAGAGAAAGTCCGTTACTTACTCGCTTGGATTCCCAAGAATATATCTCATCTTTAGCCGAGAATTTACATTTCGAATATCGATAAGGGAGGCCATAAGCCCGAGGAGCATATGCACACGTGATTCGGCTGTATGCGTCAAGTGTGAGAAATAAGACCCCGCCTTTTCCATCCTTGGTCACATAAGTTCGAATATTGAATTCGGGAAAATTGGAAATTCCAGGAAGCCACGGAAGGAAGCGTGGTCTTACTTTTTTCATCTCGAAGGGGATTACACCAACGTAGGCTTTGCCCTCATAGATGTCCAATTCTAGCCCTTCTGGAATGTAGGGGGCCAGGTGAATGGGATCAATTTTCCAATGCATGAAGGTTAGATTACGCCATTCCTGGCTAAATGCATGTGAATTAGGGGGCATTTGGAACGGCAAGTGATCGGCTCGGATTTTGATGCCCATAATCGCTCGCACTCCTGACTTCATTGCCAATGAGAAGTGATATGGTCGGACCATGTTTCATATGATGGTTCTTTTGAACGACTTCCTTGTCTGTAGAAGCCAAACATTTTCTTCTTGTCTAGCCCTTTTGCACCCTGTTTGTGCGGTTGATATGCAAGGACGTATTTCGGGGCTTTCTGTACGTCAATTCGAATGATTTTATTGTCGCGGAATGGCACGAATCTTATTGTCCAACATCCAGTAAGTGATTGTCCACTGCACACTAAATTTTTCTCTAGTATTTGTGAAATATGCAGTTCTAATTGATCAACGGTGGAAACTTTAGTTGAATGACTCAAATCAGCTTCTAAGGTATTCGCGGGCAAAAATGGTTCCTCATCTTTTATTCCAATGAGCAATGTCCCTCCAAGGGTATTGAGAAATGCCGCAACTTCTTTGACAACAACATCTTGTAACTCTTTATTTTGCTCCCCTTGGTTTTCACCCTCTGTGTTAGTCCAAAAGGAAGCTTTCAGTTCTAGTCGTTCATTTTCTCCTCCTGAAACTAATTGGTCGAGGGGGATTTCGTTTTCTTTGAGAGTTTTACTAATCGCATTACTTAATTTTTCAAAAAAACGCTCAATATTATCTACTTTGACAGATTTTTTCCCACGCCTTAAATCAAGAATATATCCAATCGCAACAAGTGGTGAGCATATGATCACCAATGCTAAAAGGAACATTATGATTGAATTAAAAAGAGCGAAAGAAGCAAAGAGAGTTTCTTGAATCGTATCTTCATGAATGAATAATGAATAAGCAGCAGCAGCCCTTTGAAGGGCAAGGACAAACACCCAGAATTCCGCAAACCCTCCTCTGACTTCGCGAAATATGAAGGGAGATGATCTCTGTTCATGCCTTAATTCAATGAATTTTTCAGTGTCTTTATTTTTCGTTAGATACTCATACAATAATTCAGGCCATGCAACTACCAACATCCAGAAAATCAATCCAGCAGGCAAAGCCCATAACCTGGGTAATAATGACAAGAAAAACTCACTAATTTCCCAAGAATTTGAATGAAAAATCACAAGTAATCCGAGGAGGAAAAGGATGTTTGCACAACGAAAAGGCGTGCTAATCAGTAGCGATATTCGCGGTGAAACAACATCGGCTTCTTTCAACTCATACCCCGCTATTTGATTTGGATAGTGATAGAGAAAAGAGTATGGTGATTCGTCATAGTCGTATTCTTGTCTATCCGAAGATTGACGGATTTTTCCAATCGTACCATTGGAAAAAAGGGCATACTTTTCACCCTTTAGCACGGATATTGGTAAATTCAAGTCAGGGTCTGGGTCACAACTGACCATTATTGACCCGCTAACTTAGATGTAGATAAACTACCTCCAAACTCAATTAGTGTTGCATATTATCGCAGCGATTGAAGCGGGGGCCCTTGCAAAAAATTTGCAACAGAATGATGGTTATGGGCATTCTTATCCGATTCCTTGATGGTACTCCTGTGCACCCGCCCATTCAATGAGCGATGATGGAGGGCGCCTTGATAGGTTGACCGCGATGCTGCGAAGGCGTGGCGTAATCCTTCCTGCATTCGAAATTCATGGAGGTGTTGCTGGACTGTATGATTTTGGTCCAATTGGTGGTAAACTCCGTCGTAATGTAAAGAATATTTGGCTTCAGCATTGGGCCAAGCATGGAGATATTGTCGAAATAGACTCGCCTACATTGACTCCGGAACCTGTTTTGATTGCGAGTGGACATGTCGGGGAATTCAACGATTATATGTCAGAATGCAAGTCATGCAACTCTGTTTTCAGAAGTGATCATCTTTTATCTGATCACCACCCTAATCCAGATGTTTTACCACCTGAAGAATTGAACTCTCTTCTAATAAAAATGGGTGTCACTTGTCCTGGTTGCAACCAAAATGACTGGTTGGATGCACGCCCAATGAATCTAATGTTTGAGACTAAAATTGGTGCAATGCGGGGCGGGAGGACTGCATATATGCGTCCTGAAACTGCTCAAGGGATGTTTATGCTATTTCCTGCATTATACCGCCATTTCCGCAACAGATTACCATTTGGTGCTGTCCAAACTGGTAAAGGCTACAGGAATGAAATAAGTCCGCGCCAGGGAATGATTCGATTACGTGAATTCAATATGGCTGAACTTGAATATTTCATTGACCCAGAAGTTGTACCTTCGCACGATTTCTCGAAATGGAATTCAATGCCGTTCAACTTGATCCCAGACCCAGATACATCATCTCCAGTATCAATGAGCATTCGGGATGCGTCTGAAAAGGGCATCATTCGCCACCCCACTGTCGCATGGTTCATGGGATGGACATGGGATTTCCTTGTCGCTGTCGGTATTGATCCAAATCGGATTCGATTTAGACAACATGAAGGTACCGAAATGGCCCACTATGCTAGTGATTGCTGGGATGCTGAAATTGAAGGTTCATACGGTTGGATTGAATGTGTTGGAATTGCCCATAGAGGGTGTTATGACCTCGGCGCTCATGAAAATTCCACCGGAAATTCATCACTGAAGGCATGGCGGCCATTCCAAGAGCCAAAATCTGTTGATAAAACAATTCTCGCAGGTAATGGAGCTGTTATTGGACCGGCTTTTCGGGAGAAGGCGAATGCAGTCAATGCTGCTCTGGCTGAATTATCAAACACTAACCAAGAATATCCATTCCAACTCACACTAGACGATGGATCCGAAGTAACCATAGAAGAAAATATGATTGAAATGAAGCGGGTTGTAGCCACTGAGCACGGTGAGTGGTTTTTACCACATGTCGTTGAACCAGCGTTTGGAATTGATCGGATTATATGGCACATTCTCGACCATTGTTACATTGAAACTGAGAAATCTGGCGAATCATATACACTCATGCAATTACCAGAATTTATTGCTCCGGTCAATGTTGCAATATTGCCCCTGATGGAAAAGGACGGGTTAGTTGAAGTTGCAGATTTGTTGCATCGCCAAATTTGCAGCATATCGGATGTTTCCTCGTATTACGATGGTTCAGGTTCTATTGGTAGGAGATATGCTAGAGCCGATGAAGTTGGTGTACCTTGGGCAATTACTATTGATCATCAAACCCTTGAAGATTCAACTGTAACAATTCGAAGGAGAGATGATGGATTACAAATGCGCATTGAGATGGATTTGTTACAATCCAAACTTGCCACAGGTTCGATTAGCGAACTATTTTGACGCTCAAGGTTCAATAGCGTCCGGTTTTCTCATCAAACCGATGCCCGAGGAAAGTATCCATGAAGATTGGACTGAGCGGCATCGACCTCGGTCCCTCATTGCACTCGAAGGAAATGATGCACCACGGAAAAGAATTCGAAATTGGCTACTATCATGGGAAGACGGGGTTCCGGATAAACGGGCGATATTGTTGACTGGGCCCCCAGGTGTAGGAAAGACGAGTATGGCCACCGCCATTGCCGAAGATCTCGGATGGGATATTATCGAACTCAATGCATCCGATCAAAGAAATGCGGCAGCCATTCGAAAAGCTGCCACAGCAGGTGCTACTCACTTTACATTCAGTTTGGATGGTTCATTTGGCACTACTGCGAAAAGACGGACTCTTGTGCTGCTTGACGAAGTTGACCATATTGGTGGAAGTTTTAGGCAAATAAGTGAGGATCGGATATCAAAAAATGTGATTGGTAGTGAGGAAGATGAATTAAATTCACGAACTGTCCTAAAGGGCGATAGTGGTGGTAAGGCTGAATTGTTACGACTCTTGAACACCACAAAACAGCCAATTTTGCTAACCTGCAATGAACCGATGGGGCTATGGGGAAAAGGTAGCAATTGGAGAAGTGCCCGAGATCGAGTTTCACGCCTCACTGAAATAATTGAATTTAGACGAGCATCTGAAAGTGCACTTCGCAGAATCGCTAACCGCATTTTACTTGCTGAAGGATATACAGCAGATGGAGTTGCTATTGATCGACTTGTTGAAAATAATCCGGGAGATATTCGTGCTTTAGTTCGAGATTTACAAGCGATTTGTACTGCCTCTCCAGGTCACCTCAATGAACAACTAATCTTAGATCAAATTGAATTTGGGCAGCGTGATCAACAGATTGATCTATTCCCTGGTTTGGAAAAATTATACAGAACTAAATCAGCGAAGATAGCCTCTGAAATAGGCCTCAAAATTGACAAAACACCTGATGAATTAGTTGCTTGGGTTGCATGGAATAATGCATCAGTGATGCGTAATTCCGAAAATCGAAAACGGGGTTCTAAGGCATTATCAATTGCTGATAAAGCGCTTTCAATCCGATTCACAAACCTTGCTTATCGATCGTGGTATTGGGGGGGGCAATTAGGATCCTTGGCTGCAAGTACTGCTTCAAATGAAACTCCACCTGACCGTTTTAGTTTACAATTCCCCAACTTTTTGCGAAGAGGGAATGAATCATGGAGGAGGTCATCAATTGTCGAAAGGTTATCGGAAACATGTGGTGCCAGTCATTTCGCTGTTAGAGAAGAATTATGGCCAACATTACGAGCTGTCACAGGTAATGAATTGGGTGGGGACTGTGAAGACTTTTCACTTTCACTCGCGTTGAATCTATCCGCAGATGACCACATTGCTTTGCATGGATTGAATGCGAACTTGGTGAAAAACAAGAAACTCGCTTCTCGCTATGAAGAAGCGTATTTGATCCAATCATCCCCAGGACTCACGCAAGATTTAGCGGAAATAGTGGAAGAAATTGGAATTGAGAGGTCTGAGCGTGAAGTCGACGAATCTCAAAAAACACTAGATTTCTTTTAATCAGCCTTTACGTTCTTTCCGCCAAGTTCGTGGGTGGAAGAGCACGAGTACTGTGAGTAATTCTAGCCGCCCCGCCCACATCAATAATGAAGTATAGATTAACGAGTACCAATTCAAACTTGCCCAAGTAGAAGTAGGACCAAACGCACCCAATGCTGGCCCTGTATTTCCAAGGGCCGAGAATATTACTGAAAGAATTGTTTCGAGAGAATGTGTTGGTTCAAAAATTGCTAATAAAGCCGTACTTATCATTGCCAAAGCAGCCCATGTGGACAACATTCCAATGACAACCCACATTCTTGAATCATCAACCACCTCATCATTAATCCGAACACTAACAACTGCACGAGGTTGTACCATTCTGTGTATCTCTCTTCGTGCCAGACCAAATGCAAGTCGAAGTCGAAGGATCTTCAACCCACCACTAGTAGATCCAGCTGAGGCGCCAACTGCCATTAAGAAGAGAAGTATGAATAAAGAAAGTACTGGCCAACTCGCAAAGTCAGAACTAGCATACCCTGTCGAGGTACCAATTGCAGCAGCCTGGAACGCACCATGTCTCAGAGCTTCACCCCATTCCCAGCCTGCACTACTAACGAGATTAATAGCAAATAAAGCCCAAGCACATAGAAGCACGAGAAGATATACTCTTAGCTCTTGATCATTGATTACCTTGGCATACTCCTTAAGCAGAAGGAAATGGAACAATGTGAAGTTAATACCTGTTGCTACCATAAAAAAAGTGATGATGATTTCAACTCTCGGACTATCGAAATCCATCACACCACCGTCTGTTGTCCCAAAGCCACCGGATGACATTGTTGTTAACGAATAATTAATTGCATTAAACCACTTCAAATCTGCAACCCACAGCAACAAAATGAACTCAAGTATGGTGAATACGACATATATGCCCCAAAGTGCTTGAGCAGTTTCTTGAAGCCTAGGACGGAGGCGACTTAGAGATGGTCCAGTAAGTTCTGCTCTAGCAATAGACATTCCCCCGCCAAGTGCGCGACTTAGTAATAACATGCCAAGCATAATGATACCCATGCCACCCAACCATTGTGTCAATGATCTCCAAAACAATATCCCATATGGTTGGCTACCAATACACTCGTCAGCACCTTCACATCGCGGAGAAACATGCGGGTCAATAGTGGTAGCACCACTTGTAGTGAATCCAGACATCGATTCAAACCAACCCCGAATAAATCCTCCAAGAATTTCCTTGAGTGTGCCGCCATCGCCATCCCAAGTAATGGGGCCATGGAATGTTGGACCCAGCCAATACGGCAGTGCCCCTACCGCAACAATCAACGGCCACGATAATGCAACTGCTGCAAATGCTTCACGATCCCTAAGGCGATCTGCTGAATCTCTCCTTGTTCCATACCTAATGAGAATACCACCCACTACAACACAAAACAAAATTGGGGGTAAGAATGACCAGAGGATAATGGCTATTTCATCATGCGTGATGAACCCTATACCAGCACTAATAGCAAGTGGTATTGCGAGAAGGAAGAGGCTCCATCCCGCAATTAATCCAATTACGTCGTATCGCATTATCAGCGCTCCAAAATTCGCTCGATAGTCGGTACATCATCTGATGCAACAAACAGAATCAATCGATCACCAGATTTGACGGTCATGTCATTATTAGGCCGCAGCAACAATCTTGATCCATCATTATTTTCACGTTCAACAAAAGCTATTCTAAAGGCATCAGCCTTACGTTCAATTTTCCCAACTGTTTCCCCAATTACACTATGGTCATCTGAAATTAAGGCACTCATCGCCACAATTTCAGGTACAGAAGGCATTAATTGATAATGGCCAGGAACTCGACCATGTACATGCATCAAAATTGAATCAATAGCAACTCGTCTCTCTGATACTGCATAAGTAAGTCCAATTCTCCTTACCACTCTGGCAAGGTTTGAATCATCCAGAATCATTCCAGTTCGCTCAACCCCAATGTCTGCAGCCCTCATTGCAATTGCGATGTTATCATGATCATCAGGCAATGCGGCAATTGCGATGTCATGATCTGCTATTTCAACTTCCTTTAGCAAATCTAAATCGCCTAAATTACAATGAATTACATCCAACCTTTTCTGCGAGCCAATCGAACTACCTACTAACTCATTAGCAGCTTCAAGTTTCTCATCGAGTACCGTAACCCAGCAGCCTTCGTTAAGATATGACTCTGCTAACTGTCGGCCCAACGATGTCGCACCAAAAATTGCTACACGGGGTGTTTCAGGGTAAGGAGGTTCAATATGACCAGCCGCTTTGGAAACGCGTTTGAAGGTATGTTCACCTATGGTCGCAAAAACCAATCGATCACCGGCCTCAATAATCGTGTCCGATGCTGGTACAAATGCGCGTTCACCTTTACGGCACAGGGTAAATGGTGTCGGCAAACCATCGATATTTTCATCCGCTTGTGCAATGGTGAAATTTACCATTTGGGATGCATTGGGTGAAACTTCTACTTCTACAATCCATGCATCTCCACCCAAAGGAAGTACCTCATTAAGACTAGATGATTTCAATCCGGCTCGTAATCTCGCAATTGAATCCTCGTGCGGGCATATCGCAACATCAACACCTGCCCATCGCGATAGACGATCTTCTTCATCAGCAATCAAACCAGCATCATGGATTCTAGCCATGGTCAATAGTTCTGGACGCTTTGGGTTTTTTTCAAGTGGCAATTCTTCTTCCAACAAATCTCTTGCTAAAGCGCAAGATAGAATGTTTCTTTCATCACTACCAGTAGCAGCAATGAAGACACCTGCGTCAGTTATTCCGGCTTCCTTTAACACCTCACGACGTGTTACATCGCCAAGTAAAACAAAGGCATCAATAGCTTGGGCTTCCTTTATCACATCAGGATCTGGATCTATCAAAACAAGGTCTTGGCCTTCGTCCTGAAGTGCCCGAGCAACACCTCTTCCAACTTCTCCAGCGCCACCGATGATAATACGCATAATCTCACCTCTTGCTGAATTAACGGCCCAACCTCTCCCTCTTAATCCTCGTTACTCCACCCAAGCTGATATTTCGTAACTACCACCTGTGATTTCAACATCCCCTACTGTCGTCCATTCTTCACCCCACATCCCAGGAGAACCGTTAGATATCAATGGTCTATAGAATTTGTATGCACCTTCCCCTAGTGTACTTGGTTGCTCGATCCATTGTGTGAAAGATGTCGGCGTATGCAAAAGCCATTTGTTGTTTACAACATCCACACTTGCTTCTACGAAACAACTACTGTAAACATCAATTCCTTCACTTTCACACCAATCTTCATCGAGTGGGATAAGGACGTTAGCCCATGCATGTGGCTCCCAATCCCCAAAACCTGCGTCGGTCATAGGACCAAATTCATACCATGCAGAAATCCCATAGACGCGGAGGAGGCTCATCCATGCATTTGACTGTTCGTCACAGTCACCACGACCATCAGCAATACATTTTGGGCCACTTCTTGCATTGCCTTGAAGTCCCGTATCATACACGATTTCATTGTATATGTGATTAAATGCGGATTCGCTGAATGCGTATACGTTATCTTGTTCGTCTGCGTCAAGACTTGCTCTAATTTCACTGGCTAATGATGTAATGCTACTATCTTGTCCATTAATTGCATAATTTTCACCAGAACCTGTATCTCGGTCATACCATTTTTTGTGAATCCCAAATTGTCCATGCATTGTTGATAAATATCCAGATCTGGTTATATCTTCAAAGTTCCCAGAATTATCTATACTTGCACTGAAACCTGATGGTGAGCGGTCAACTCTAGAGGTTATTCCTGAGTCTTCCCACCACGAGAACGAGGAAGCTGAAACCTCAAACCGCGCAATAAGAGTCACTGTCGTCTGTGCTGCAATATCTCCCTCCCAAATCACGCATTTACCGACACTGCATCTGTCCATTCCATCGCCAACTTGGGGCCAGAATATCTGTGTAGTCCCCATATCGATAGCATTGTCCACAGTTCGATAAACTGAGGTTTCAAGGGGGATAGGAACAACCGTTTCAGAATTGGAAGGCGGGTTGGTCTGGACTCTGATATCCATTGACTCAATGTGTTGAATATTGTGAGCAGAATAATCTGCACCCGAATCCATCTCAAAACCATCACCCCATATACCGCGCTCAGTGCGTTCAATTGGAATAGGGAGTCTGTAGTTGAACCAAACTTCTCGATTTTCAACATTATCAAGAGTTACATGCTTTTCGACAGAATAGGATACTGCAACGGGATATTCGCGGTATCCTGACAACTCTTCCATTAAGTCATCCTTCCATTCCCCTAGTTGATATTTTATTTTGTCTTGTGCAGGAGTAAACAAAAACAGGAAGGCTATGGCGACGGCCAAGGCCAGTGTTCGCCTGTTTTTTTTCTTCTTCGGATCACGTCGCTTTCGACCCCTATTTGCTCCAACACCAGGTGGTGGGCCCTTTCGAGCTCTATATTGTGTGCCTGAAGCTGGAATATCCATTCCTACACGTGTTGACATGCCACGTGCTCCAAGCATAAATCGCCCACAAGTATTGCATATGCTTGAACCGCTAGGATTCAGGCTAACACAATACGGGCACCGCGCCATAATACCGATGGTAGTCCGAAATCACTTGAAGTTCTCGGTCGTCCCTGCGGGACGGGCATTATTCTTCTTCGTATTTTGTAGGGGTCACGGAACGTACACCTGTTGACAATCCGGTCCGTTGCAAACGTGTCCATTCTTGTTTCATTCGAGGCGATAATCCGGCTGGTAACCACTTCGTATCCGCCAATTTCTGCCCCCCATAGATGAATACGGGGATGATGAAAATAATTGGAGGATATACGACACCGTATGCAAGGAGTAAAATTAACATGATTCGCAATAGCATTGCTTTGAATGCTGGCTTAAATCTACGACCCTCTAGTGCATTCCAGCCTTGCCACGAGCAAATTATCGCTTCGGACCAAGGGACGATGAGTGCCAGACCGAATCCTAAAAGCAATGAACTTAGACCAAAACCATGAATCCAAGAAACGCCTTCTGGGAATGAAAAAATCTCAAAGGTTATCCTAACAACTAGCATTGCACCTAACCCTAACCCAAATGCCCAGCCAGAAGTAGGTTGACCCTTTAATTGGCGAATACTGTGGCGAGTAAGGATAAGCATCGTTACTAACGATATACTCAATGGTACCAGCAAGAGAAGCCAAAGGGAAGGGATTGTCCCTATCCACAAAGGACGAAGGATTGATTGAGAAACCATGACTTGGTACAGACCACCTAATACCATTCCATAAAGCAAAGATTTTGTCGCAGAGGGTAGATCATAGAAACCAACCATCCGCCGCATGCCACCTTGCCACCCCATCCAAATACCGAGTAAACCGATAGCGGTTGCAATTTGGAATTGCCAAAGTGGTATGGTGCCAATATCTGCCACGGTGTTAGGCCACCCTAGCCCTTCTTAGCATTGTCCGGCCCTTCGGGCTGTATCCGTCGGGTTCATACGGGAAAGGTGACAGCGCGAACCAATGGCGCTTGAGGGGTTGAAGAAAGGTATTTTCAGCGCAGTTGCCAGATTGAAGGGCAAACGTAAACTCGATGAAGCTGAAATGAAGGAATTGACAAAAAGTATCCGTCGATCCTTGCTAGAGGCCGACTTTAACGTGAGACAAACCAAAGAAATTACTGCGAGATTGGAAGAACGAATTCTCGAAGAAGAACCTCAACCTGGAATCACATTGCAAACGCATGCAATGAACATCATCTATACCGAACTAGTTCGTTTACTAGGCGCTCCTCGTGAGATTAGACCCCATAATCAAACAATATTGATGGTTGGTCTTTACGGACAAGGCAAAACCACAACCACAGCAAAACTTGCAGAATGGTGGCGTAAGAGACATGGTATACGAGTCGCAGTAATCGAAGCTGACGTTCAACGTCCTGGAGCCTACGCTCAATTGAAACAACTTCTGTCAGATTCACCTGTGGAAGTGTATGGAGACCCAGAAAACCCTGACGCTGTAAGCATTGTCAAAAGTGGACTTGCGAAAGTTGGTAACGCCGATGTTGTAATTATCGATACAGCTGGACGTGATCGCCTAGATGATGAATTGCAAGCGGAATTGGAAAGAATTCACAAAGTTGCTAATGCCACTGAAAGATTCCTCGTAATTGATGCACAGGTTGGGCAGGCTGCTGGTCCTGTGGCAGCGGGTTTCCATGATTTGGTTGGAGTTACTGGTGTGATTGTATCAAAATTAGATGGTACTGCACGGGGTGGTGGTGCACTTTCGGCAGTGGCAACTACTGGTGCCCCAATTGTATTCATTGGAGAAGGAGAAAAAGTTGCAGATCTGGAAAAATTCGAATCAGATCGATTCATATCAAGATTACTTGGAATGGGGGACATTCGTGGATTAATTGATCTTGCACCTGATTCACTTGATCAAGAAGAAGCAATGCGACTTACTGAACGAATGATGTCTGGAAGATTCACATTGAACGACATGTACAAGCAAATGGAAATGATGTCAAAAATAGGGACTATTGACAAAATTGTGTCGCACCTCCCTGACTCTATGTTTGGTGGCCTTGGCAGCATGAATCGACGGCAGAAGGAAGAAATGCAGCAAAATCTCGAGCGGTTCCGTGTCATAATGGATTCAATGACTCAAGACGAAAAGAATGAGCCACAGATTCTGAAATCAGAGAGGATTCGTCGTATCGCGAGAGGAGCGGGCGTCCGTGAAAAGAATGTTCGCGAGTTGTTAACCCAGTGGAACCGTTCGCGGAAGATGATGAAGGGGATCAAAGGTAATCGGAAATTACGTCGACAAATGAAAGGCATGATGGGCGACGTGGATGACATGGACATGCCGATGTGAGATTAATGGGTCGCAAATTTGCTATCATTGGGCACCGAGCCCCATCATCAGGGAAAATCAATCTAAACGATTTACCGGGTTCTTCAGGGAGAATTGATGTTTTGGCACGTGCAGTCAACACTGCACTATTCCTATCACACGGCATTCGGGAAGATACGGATATCATACTCCATTTGCTGGGGGGACCTGGCCCAGCACGAAGAATCAAGTTTCAAGGATCAATATTGAGAGGCATTCATTCTGACGAGCGGGCTATTGCAGGACAAGTTGCAAAGGCATTGAAGGAACCTGTACCGGCGATTGGCCAATTTGTCGAAATACACTCTGGGTTCTGGCATTCAGGTGGTGGAATTGAGCAAACAATCCGTGAATGGGATCGGGAAGGTGTCCGATTATTTGTTCTCGATAACGAAGGGGATTCGTTTAATTCTGAAATCCACGACTTGGATTCTATCGGATTCATCCTTTCCGACGACCAGCCTTTCACCGAATCTGAACTTGAATCCATGGAGGGAATTGGAAGTATTTCACTTGGAAATAGATGGTTACAAGGACATGTGTGCATTTCAATAATACACCATTTACTAGATTCGATTTAATCAAGCCAAGCAGGGTATCCCTCATCATTAGTTTGTAAAGCAGTGCGTAGAATTTGATTTGGTACATTCAGTGGGTGGGTTTGTGGCCATGTTGCTAAAGGGGTTATCGCTACACTACCAACCATAATACTCAGGCAATCGGTATCTGGAATTTCTTCATCTTGTATTGATGCGGCACCCACTTCAAATTCTATTGAACCATCGTCCTTATTGGTGGCAGTTGCTGCTCCTAAATACCACCTAGCACCCAATCCAACTGTTTCGATTTTACCAGTCCATTCATGTGGGAAATTGACATTTAAGAATAAGTCACCGCAGAGAAAAGCCTCTTTGACTTTTTCAGGCATCGATAACGACTCAGATATCCAAGGCATGTGTTGACTTCCTCTCGGGCGATTTTTGTTGGGGGGCTCCTGTGACATGTGATTCAAACAAGAGCGAATCATTTTCAATCCGGATTGGAAGCCTACTGTGTAGTCCTCGTGTAAATATGTAGCCAAACTCAATGCCATGCTTGGCATACCATACAAAGCGGCTTCCCGTGCTGCGGAAACAGTTCCTGAATGCATGATGTCAACAGATACATTAGGGCCTCGATTAATTCCTGAAATACACATTCTTGGGCGTATTTCAGGAGCCCATTTTTCAAACCCACCGTCCATCGCAATTACTACACAATCGCAAGGAGTTCCGTCTAAACTGTAAATTCGAACAGGTGCGCCATCTGGATCCAATTCCAACTTTTCAATGAGGTCACTCCGATTTTCGAACTTCAACTCAGAATGAAGTGTCAACCTCATTCCAGATGCCGATTGTTGACTTGCTGGTGCAAGAACGGCCAATGGATGACCCAAGGCGTGAAGTTGACTAATCAGATAATGTAAACCGGGTGCATCAATTCCGTCATCATTAGTCAGGAATAATGCCTCACGCCAAGCCATATCCTCGCCTCATGCTATCCGGAGTGGCTATGATTCTTCAGTAGTTCGATGATGTGAACCAATTATGGCCAATGTAGTCCCAGCAATCATAAATGGACCACCAACAAATGTCCAAAAGCTCGGCATTGATTCCACACCCATTGCCCAACCCAAAAATGAGCCTATCAATGGCTCAAGTACGACTGCAACAGATATCACCAATGGTGGTAGCCATTTCATACTCGCATTGATTCCTGTGTGACCTGCTAGGCCAGGGCCGAGGGCTAAATATCCCACTAGCAAAAGCCAAGTTGGATCAGTCCAGCCAAATGCGGCGTCATCAACAACTGACATTTCCAAAGTTGCTCCTTCTTGGAAAATTGCCTGGATTGTTAATAGAATACCTGCAATGGCTGTAACAGGGAATGCATAGAGGAAAAGTGGGATTTCACCTTGAGCCCTCAATACCCTTCCTGCTGCCAAATAACCGACGAATGCAAGCGCCCCTAGGAATGCCGCCAAGTCACCAATTAGTGTGACTTCACCTCCGCCACCTACATCCTGTAAAGTGATTATTGCACCCGAAAAACCAACCAAAGCCCCAGCTATTTCCCACCGATGCAGATTCATTCTCAAAAGGGCCATACCGAATACAATAATCAACGGGTGTGCTGTGACAAAAAGCAAGCTATGGGTTAGCGATGTATGATCTAATGACCATACCCAACTACCGAAATGAATCCATAAGCAAGCCCCTGAACCTAGGAGAATAAAGCCCACTTTCCTAGTCCATTGGAATTCACTTGTTCGTAATTGCCAGATAAAAAATGGAAACAATACGAGAGAGGTAGCCTGTAACCTCCAACCTGCTTTCAAAAGAGGACCGATGCCATCCATTGTTCGAAATACTGCACCAGCACTTGATACGGCGACTACAGCGACACCTAAGATAATCCATGCCTGCATTGGTGCATGCTTGGAAGTCTGCAAGAACTCACCCTCAGGCTTCACTTGCCTTACCAAATATTCCAGCTCGTTTGAATAGCAAATAAAGTCCCCCGAATAGAAGTATGTTTATCGTTACAAAGCTAACTAAGCGCACAATCCAATAAAAACTTGAGCTGGCAAACCCTGTTTCATCAATAACAGCCAATACTGCAGATTCAACGCCAAAGAAGGCTTCACCCGTCAATGCCCCAGCAGCAATCATAAATGTTGTAATCAACATCATAGCGCGTTTCTTTTCTGCACTTGAACTTCCTTCTTGTTCACGGACTTTATCGATAACTGGATTGAGGCGTTTTGCCTCCCACCAATCACGACCTACACCACCAATCATCATTGGGAAAGTGTAAGGAGTCGGCAGATACATCCCCAATCCGAATGAGGTGCCCATCCCAGTTGCCCATTCGGCAAAAGCACCCAGCATGAAACCGAGAAGAAGGGCCGACATATTCCCTTGCCCTTCTGAAAGCATCACAGTGAAACCAGCAAATGCATTGGCTTGTGGAGCAAGTAAATCGATCTTATTATTGGCCAATAAATCGGAAAGGAAGATGGCCATTCCTGCTCCCAAAATAGCACCAGGGACTACGCCCATGATATTTCCCTTGGATATGTGATAAGGTCTATTTCCAATGTATAAACTATTTTTGTAATCTCCCACAACAGTACCGGACATTGAAATCGCACTTCCAAATACTGTCGTCCCCACAAGAGCGATTAGAATTGCTTCCTCTTTTTCTAAACCAAAGAAACTACCGTATCCTAAGAACAATCCGAGTAGCATCAATAGTACAATAAATGATGTTCCAGAGACCGGTTCGATACCAGTTTCACCCATGACACGAACTGCAATCGCCCCGAGTAAAAATGTGGTTAGAATTAGCACTAATGCGAAAACAATTGCAGCCTGAATTGGGAAACCACCGACCCAAAATATCAGTATCATCGCAAAGAAGGAAAGGACCATGAAAATTGGGATATGGTATAATGGCCATTCATACCACCCCTTACCATCGATATATTCTTGCCCTTTTTCTCCAGAGAATGCTTTGCCAATATCGCCAAAGATTGAGAGGAATGTTGGAGCCATTTTTAGCAAACCTAGCAAACCACCTCCAAGAATTGCACCAATTGCAATTGTTCGAATAATACTCTTGTAAGCATACCATTGTACAGGTCCACCGAGGTCCTGCAATGGAACATAAACAGCATCACCTGATACAGGGTCAACATTCGAGAAAACTGGAGCATTGAAATATACTGCAAGAGGAATCAAAAAGAACCATGCTACAAATGAGCCAAGATTAACTAAGAATGCTACTCGCATCCGCATAAACCATCCTACTGCAAAAAGTGTCGGACTAAGTTCAACTCCGAGGAATGTGTAGGCAAAGGGATTGTCACTATCCCAAAAAGTCAGACCATTTGCTACTGCTTCCCCACCATCTAATTTACTTGGTTGATGAATCCAACGCTCAGAGTAAATTGATGCAAGTCCCCATTCATCACCACTAAAATTGGTAGCGAATTTATCAGCAGCAGAATGATTTCCATAAATTGCATCCCCATCAGGCGTGAAACCAGTGATGTGATCTTTCCAAAACAGTGGATAGTCGATTATGAACATGAAGGACATAGCCAACCCAGTCCAAAGCCCAACAGTTTGGAGGCTTTGACGAGCAGCTTCGGCGGCCCCTGTGCTAACATCAGCCGAAATATCAAGCATCTTCAATGTGGCTTCAAAACCAGGCATTGGCAAAGGATCTTCGACCAACCATACTCGACGGAATATGATGAAATACATCACTCCTAAGAAACCGGCAAACATACTGGCAACTATGCCAATGAACGCCAGTTGGAATACATCGATACCTGATAAAAGAGGAGATCCATTAACGAAATACTCTGTTTTATGCTCTGATGAAAGAAGGAAAATTGCAGGGAATGTGAAAATGAAACCTGTTGATGCATGTGTAGCACCAGTCGTTGCACTTGTTGAGATATTGACCTCTGACGGAGACCACTTGAGAGCCATTCCAAGAAGGTAGGCCACGTACCATGCAGCAGATACTGCAAGACCAATTTTGAGGCCGATGTAGGCTGTTACTCCAGAGAATAGGGCCCCAATTGCAATTCCAATCAAGACTTTAGAAAGTGACCAATGACTGATCTCAAATGATTCTTCGAGATTCTTCTCCTCGAGGTATTGTTCAAGTAATCCGGTGTTGAGGTTATTGTACATATCTTCATCTAACCAAGTTAGACTCCCCG
>JASLKH010000003.1 GCA_030747675.1 Candidatus Thalassarchaeaceae archaeon
AATCACGCGCCAATGACGCCGAAGCAAAGCATGCTGAAGCAGTTGAAAAGCGCCAGGCTGCATCTGATGCTTTACTCAAGAGTACCCCCGAGCATCTTTCAGACAGACTTCGATCATGTGAAGAATTACGAAATAATGCAATGATGGCCAAAATTGAAGCTGAAGCGAAATTGGCAAGTGGAAATGCGCAGACTGAATTGCTTGAAAGAAGTGTCAGCGACATAGAGAGAAGACAGAAAGAGCAGAAACAAGTTGTTGAAAAATCAGAATTGAAAATAAAGGGACTAACATCCGAAATAGAAACCCTTTCTGGAGAATTATCTACTGTTAGTGAGGCACATGAGCAGGTAGCAGAAGAACATCGTGAATTGAATGAACAAAGCAAGTCGATGCGCGAAGATAGAGCTGGGTTAAAGGCCCAACTTGATCAGAATAGTGCGCAACGTGAAACTTTGAGAGGCCGAGTCGACGAACTATCAAAAGAAATCGAAACCAAGCGTAGACTTTTGGAGGAATTGACGCAAGAAATGGCGACACAAGAAATTGAACCCATTGCAGAAGATATTGATTTACCAAGTGTCGGTGACGCCGAAGGATTTGTTAGAAATATCGAGAAGCGAATTGGGAATCTTGGTGATGTGAACATGCTATCCATTGAGCAATATGACGAGGCTGAGGATCGTTTAAGCCGTATTTCCGATGATTCAAAGGTCTTACGTCAACGTAGAAAAGACCTCATTGGACTTGCTGAGAAACTTGAAGGTGAGAGGAAATTAAGATTAACAACAGTCCTTGAAATCGTATCGGAAAATTTCAAGCGTGTTTACAAAAGATTATCCGATGGCGGCAAGGGAGAACTCCGACTTGAGAAGCCAAAAGACCCCTTTTCTGGTGGATTGGAGATGTGGTGCCAACCTCGTGGAAAATCGAATAAGAGCAAATTGAGTTTACTTTCGGGTGGCGAAAAATCAATGGCTGCATTAGCCTTAATATTTGCAATCCAAGATTATGACCCAAGCCCATTCTATTATTTTGATGAGGTTGACCAGAATTTAGATTCATACAACGCAGAGCACATTGCAAGGTTGTGCCGCTTGAGAAGTAAACGCGCACAATTTATCATGGTGACTTTGCGAAAGGTCAGTCTACAACTTGCCGATCACCACATTGGAATAACGCACGCAGGTGATGGTTGCAGTCGCCGTATTACTGACTTTGATCGTGAGCAAGCAATAGGCATGGGAGAAAAGGAAGAAGAACGCAGAGAAATCGCCTTGAAACAAAAGACAGAAGTTGTCAAGAACCTACCTGATCCATCGAATATGGAGAATGTTCCAGATGAATTGCCAACACCTGCTAGTCTCGGAGGTAGCCTACTAGATAATTCCGAATCTCAGACTAGTGAATCTGATATTAAGGCTGAATCTAGCCCCGAAATCAATGAAGTTGAAGGACCAGACATTAGCATTACATCACTTGCTGAAAGGGCTGAAGACCTTAAGGAAGATATGACTGAGCGTAATGATTGGCAGAAAGCTGTTGACAATACTGATGAATCTGTAGAAAACACGGCCGATGATGAGGTAGAAATTGAAGCCGAAGTTGAGGAACAGGAGTGATTGATATGAGTCTCCTTGAGACCCGAAAGATGCAATCTGAGATTGTTCGCCAACTCCTTGGTGAGCAGAAAGAAACGGAATTGGACAAACATCGTTACATTGACAGGTTATTAGAAATCGCAGATCTTGAAAGTGCAGAGCATCAAAGTTTAGTTGAACCATTCGATCGTTCAGTTGCGTTAGTTTTTCAAATGTTCAATGACGATGCACTAGATCCATGGGACGTAGATTTGTCTGTATTTATTGAACAATTCAATAAGCGCATTAAAGATGCAGAAAACATCGATTTACCTACTTGTGGGCGATTGATTAGGATGGCTTGGAGAGTTCTATATGGTCAGGCAACAACTCTTCTGGAACGTGCAGAACGTGTAGATGATGAATGGGAAGATGACCCATGGGCATTGGATGGTTGGCAGACATCATTTGAGGACGAAGAATACAATTTCAGTGTTGGAATAATTTCCGGACAGACTACCGATTCACTTCCAGGGTTACTTGATGGACGCATCAAACGCGAAGAAGGCCGTCCTGTGACATTGTCTGAATTGTTAATGTCTTTACAGGGGGCACATTTGGATGCAGAGGATCGCCGAATACGCGAAGAGAATCGGGTAAAGCATGCTGCTGAAGTTGCTGATTGGATGTCTAATGTTACAAACCGAGTTCACAAAGAAGATTTGGAAGACGACATACGTCGTTGTTGGAATGCAATGCGTTCTGCCTCACCAGATGGTGCACCGGTTACTTTGGCGCAACTGTCAACTACACTCGCCGAGCATTCTGCCGCTGAAGGTTGGACTTTGAAGGAAGCTGAGGAAGAAGGACAAGTAGCGGGTTTTGTTTCAGCTTTATTCCTCACCCATAGAGGGTACTCTGACTTGTGGCAAATGGAATATCCAAATGGGGATATCTTCCTTCAAGATAAATGGCCAAAACTCCCTGACTTCGAAGCAGTTTCTGAGGAAATAGGGATTGGTCCAAGAATAGCAGAAAGGGGTGATGAGGATGAATGATCCTGAATTACAAACATTGTTGGAATCGACACTTTTTGCAGCAGGTCACTCCTTGTCAGTCGATGAATTATCAGAAGCCTTTGAAGTTACGCCGGGCACAATTATAGCATCTTTGGAGGCACTTCAAAGTACAATGAAAAGACGTAGAGGGGGTGCTTTACAACTTACTGATGTGAGTGGGCGTTGGGTGATGGAGGTGAAACCAAAATTAGCAACTCATATCCCTTCATCATTCAGAACTGAAATACCAAAACGATTACTTGCTCCAGTTGCATTAATTGCTTACCATCAACCAATGGCACAAAGTCAATTGGTGGATATGGTTGGCCAAAGAGCCTATGATCATGTGCGAGAATTAGCAAATCTGGGACTTGTAGATCGCCGCCGCGATGGTTTGACTCGAAGATTAACAACAACTCGGCGTTTCGCAGAATATTTTGGATGCCCGTTTGCAGAATCAAGGAAAGTTAGGAAGTGGTTTCGAGAGGAAGCAGCAAATGCAGGTTTAACTGGAGCCGAACTTGCAGCAGCCCTTGGTGGATCCGAGAGTGGAGATATCCAAGAAGCCCCAGAAGTCCCAGTTAGTGACGATTGGGATGAAAGCAGCGCTGAGATAATTGAAGATGATGAAGAGTAATTATTATTCTCGCAAAGATTTGAGTGCATTTTCAATTGTAGCAGCAGTGATTCTTTCCCCACTTGCTCGAATCATGTCAACAACAAGATCGACCTCATGATCTTCAGCACCTGCAGTTACGGCCATGTTCCTTGCATGTAGTTTCATGTGCCCTGCTTGGATACCGACAGTTGCCAAAGCACGCAATGCCCCAAGGTTTTGTGCAAGTCCTGCTGCAGCCATCACTTTTGACAATTCATCAGCAGTACGGGCACCAACAATGGCAACATTTGCCTTTGCAACAGGGTGTACTCTTACAGCGCCGCCTACTAATCCTACGGGCATAGGTAATTCGATTGAACCGAATAGATTGCCTTCTGAGTCCTTTTCCCAGTGAGTCAAAGACCCATATGTCCTTTCATGTGATGCGAATGAATGTGCTCCGGATTCTATTGCTCGCCAATCCTGGCCACAAGCAACACCAATTGGCGATATCGCATTCATGATTCCCTTATTGTGCGTGGTCGCACGAAATGGATCGGCAGCGGCAAAATGATATGCTTGAAGAATACCGTCGATGACATCAGAACCTTGCTCAGAATCTCCAGAATCTGACATTTCAAGAGGGGTGAATGTCGCACTGACTTTAGCAAGTCTGTGTATTGCCAAATTACTGATAATTCTCAGAATCACAGTACCCCCAGTTATGACTTCAATCCGGGGTGCGATTGTTTCAGCCATCGTATTGACAGCATTTGCACCCATGGCATCTCTGCAGTCTACTAAGATGTGCGCAATAACCATCGGTCCAGATTGTGTATCGATAACTCGAGCATTAAGGTCGCGACAACCCCCTCCGAATTTGACCAATATTGGATCTACTTCGTTACACGAATCTATAAGTTCTTTTTTAGAATCCAGTATAGCCTCTTTTGCAGCAAATGCATCTTCGCATCCCACAACTTGTATTTGCCCAATCATAATGGGATCTGTATTGTTTGAAGTAAAGCCACCTTTAGCATGACACCTTTTGGCCATATTGCTTGCTGCAGCAACAACCGAAGGCTCTTCAAGTGCAAAGGGAATTATGTAGTGTTCTCCATCGATAATAAAATTCGTGGCAATACCTACTGGAAGCGCCATTGTCCCAATTACATTTTCAATAATTCGGTCAGCAGCCTCTTCAGAAAGTTCTCCTGTAGCGGCTAAAGAATCAATTGCATCTTGATCCAATCCTGCTAGTTCAGCTACCTTTTCTCGACGTTCTTTCACACTCAACTTGTAAAATCCTCTTAGACGGCTATTTTCGATTGGCATGTCCTACCCTCAATTGATTCCCTTAGACGGCCCCCCTAAATGGTTACGAGTGTATATTTCGCAAGGTGAGTTCGGGATACTTTGCATTTTCCTTTATGCTGGAAACCCGTTAGCAAAGCGTTACTAACGCTTCCGACGCGTTAACAAAGCGTTAGAAACACGTTAATAATATATTTATTAAAAATTAAAAATAACAAAAATAAGCGAAAATCGAATTCGGCACCATCTTCAACGCTTACAAAACAATTTCTGTGAGTGTTAGATACGCGTAAATGTGTTAAACCCAATTGCTATTCGCTGCCGTATATGTCAGTAAGCGCTCTTGAACATCTCCATTTGCCCCCTATGCGTGGGAATCCGTTCTCGACACGGCCAATAGAGGCCAATGATGCCGATTTACTCGTTGGAAGAAAGCAGTTAATGTCGGATTTAGGCCATCATCTTCGTTTCGGAGGGCCGCGTTTGATGATTTTACTCGGTGAAAGAGGTACAGGGCGGACATCAGTATTGCATGCACTGGGTAATTTCGCATCAAATACACATCACATCTCTCTTTATCCAGAAGAGAATCCAGCCCAAACGTTGTTGAATGAGCTATATTGCTTGATTGCAGGTTATGATGTACCTGGTTCTTCAAGTAAATTGATCGAACAATTAGTCTCATCCTTGGAAGGTAAATCGATAGATTTACCACTGATATCATTTGATTTCCCAGGAATAAATGGTCTAGACCTCGCTCTTGTTTTTGAGAGAATCACACCCATATTGGCTAGAATGCGAGCTTTGATTGTCATAGCATTGACTCCTGCACAATTGAGTGCATGGTCTGAAGATCTTCGGGAACCATACCATATTTCGCCTCCTTTAGTTGATTTTGATGCCATATCCGTGCGCTCCCTTATTGACTCTAGGATGCAGAAGGTTAGCAAGGAAAAGTGGGTTGCTAGTGATGATATCATTGCTTCCGCTATTGCAGCCACTGGTGGAAGGCCAGCGATACTTATTCGTTATTTGAGAGACATAATCGATTCCAAGAGAGGAGTATCCTCACCTCTTTCTAGGAAATTAGAAGTTATTGGTTCGATGGATATTGAGAATGCAAAAACGAACCCTAATGATGCGAGGAATAGAATGGCTCCCGAAATTTCAGAAAATACACCTTTAGACATCGAAGATGAACCAAAAATGGAAGGAAAGGACGAAGAAACGCTTCTTGATGGCTCGGAAAGCCTCGATATCGAAGAGTTAAATGCAGATGATGAATTATTCCAAGAAAGTGATTTAGATTTTCAAATACCTGAGATTGAAGATGACATCGACGTTGAAGATGAATCTAATCCTCTTCCCTCATTAGAATTAGAGGATATAGTTGAGCCAGACATGTCTGCTGCTTTTGGTGGCGCAGTTCTTGAGATGGATCCAGGTACCGAACCACCTGCAGAACGAAGTGCATTTGGGGGACTAAAAAATCGGCATCGAAATGCTAGAATTGAGCAAGGATTGGATCGTTCCCTTGAGCGCTCACCTTCTAATGGACCAATGAATGCAAAACCAGATACTTCAATCCCTGCCTCTTCAACAAATCCAAATATTGAATCTGAAGAAACAGCATATTGGGTTTCAGACTCAACCTCCATTAGTGAAATCGAGCCTGAAGATTCCCATTCGCAGCCAGTAATGGACCCCATGGCTGCTAAGACCTTCGGTGATGCTCTCCGTGCTCAACGACCAATTCCTAGGCGATCAGAAATCCCTAATGCATTGGACATTGGGCGAATCACAAATTTAGATGAGCGTGAAATATTAATTGTCGAAGCCGCAACTGCGAGAGAGGTATCCCCTTCAGATCAGGCCTTACAAGCTCATCTTTCAGTGGGTAGGCCCCGTCTTTCGCAAATTTTTAACGGATTACAAAAAGCAGGAATATTGGCTGTGCGAAAGAAGGGGCGTACACGCTTATTCCGTCTTTCTGAATCTGCTAAAGCCCACCTATCTGGTGGCCATATGGAGGCCTGAAAATGTCTGAAGACTGGGAGATTTCTTGGAGCCATCAAGTTGAGGGGAGAGTCGGTGCAATTTGTTGCGTAGGTGAAGACAGTCTAATTGCAGCAGGAAATATTGTTCGCCGCCTAAATTCAGATGGTGATTTCATTTGGAGGAGAGAATTTTCATTTGATGTCTACCGTTTAGCACATGACGGTACGAACATGGCAGTTCTAGCAGGTTCAGCCTTCTTTATTCTCGACCTATCCACTGGAGAACCAATCGGTGAAGGCCGTTCTGTTGCGGGAGGTTTCAGAGATGTGATAGTTAGACCTGGAGGGGGATGGGTATTGGCGGATCGTGGAGATCACATTCACCTTTTCAATCGTAGAGGAAGGGGGATACGTAGATTACGCCCAGGTTCTTTGATGAAGATGATTGGTTGGCTTGATCGTGAACTTTTATTGGCACAGGACGCAGATGGCTGTATGCGTGCCCTTCGTTTGGGAGGAGATGATGCACAAAGGAAGATTGAATCGATACGATGGTCTTGGATATCTGAATTGCAAGAAGGCCGATTAGTGGTGCAAAAAATAGACGGTAGTTTGTATGAAGGTGTCCCCAACCCATTTGGGTGGGATCAATTAGAGCGAATTCCTGGAGACGGTTTAATCCCTATATCTGCAGCTTGGACAGGAGAAGGATGGTGGACATTAGATGTATCTTGTGATTTAATTAGATTACCAATGAGTGACGATTCAATTCGTCATCCTGCTGGTGATTTACTAGTTTCAAATAAAGTTGATCGGATGCTTACCTCTACAAGAGATGGACTAGTTCGAATGTGGGTTGCCCCTCACCTTGCAAGTAGGAGGCGTTTGCTATTCGAAGAAATTGCCACGGGCGAAATTCGTCGATTGGATTGGGAGCAACGACAGGTCATTTTTGAAGCCGCCAGAGATGCTGAAGAGAATGGGATGCTTAGCCGTGCCATTGAGTTGTATGACTCTCTAGGGCGCGCTGATGATGTTCATCGCTTAATTTCTCTAAGGGAGGGATATGATGAATAATCAGAATACTGAAGTCACAGAATCTCTAATTTCTCGATATTTGAAATTGACTCATATGGCAAGAGAAAAGGCCACACCAGTACACGATAAAGGTACAAATGAATCGAAAAACCTCGAAATTATGATGGAAATGGCAGACTCTTATGCATCAGATGCAAAATGGTTTGTTGGTCAAGGCGATTTTGTCCGTGCATTTGGAGCAATTAATTATGCACATGCCTGGATTGATTGCGCTGTAAAAATCGGTTTACTGGATGGGCATGGCGATGATGACATGTTCACCTTACCTTAATTTATTCAATTAATCGAAGACCCTTTGAAGAAGTCACTTCAATAACTGCTGCATTAGCTGCATGAAGTCTAGATTTGAGTGTTTTATCTACAGTTAATACGGGAAGAGATTGTGAGATTGCTAATTCAAGGATTTCATCATCTGTGTGAGTATAATCTCTCTCAGAATTGATTATTTCCGCCCTTTCTTCCAATAATTCAAGTAATAACCCACTTCCGTTTTGGTTTTCTAATATTTTGAGCTCATTCAATATTGAATTTGTAATTTTTATCTCAACAGGGCCAATTTGACTTTCAAGAGATAAATCGATATTTATTCTTGCATCTACTATTGCTACCCAACCACAGGTATCAATAATGATTCCAGTCAAGTAATCACCCTGTGATTACACCGTGACCAATTAATCTCCAACGGCTACCAATCCGTCTTGAGAGTGTGATTCGGCTACCAGTTGGGGCACAAATTGGGAGGCGTAAGGAAAGGGAAGATGCCTTACCTTTGACCGATGTAACGACTCCAACGCTAGTTGCCGTTGCTGAATTAAGCATCAGCATCTCTCCTGGTTGCAATGGCCGAACTTTTTCAGGACCACCTTCTCCACTTGTCACCATTTCATTCAGAAGGTTGAGTTCGATGTCCAAGTCCTCCCAAATAGGTGGTAATTCTCCTGCTCGTGCCATGACTTGTCCAGAAAGGTTGTCTGATTTTGTATGTACTGGATCAAGTGGTGTTGCAATTCCACAGAGCCCTCCTGCGTGAACTGAATTCAAATCCAGTCCTCCTCCCTGAACACTGCTAATTGTAGTTGTGATTGGCTCCCATCGCGATTTGTTTCCTTCTGCGATTTTACGGCCAGGGGCGATAACAATTTCATCACCAATATTGAATTCCCCAGTTACAACAGAACCACCGATAATTCCTCCTTTAAGTTTCGACGGTCTTGCCCCTGGACGATTGATATCAAAAGATCGAGCAACATACATCAAACCATCTTCCTTTTTCCTCAAGTCTGGAGTCGGTATGGTATCTTCTATAGCATTAATCAATATATCTAGATTGACATCATGATGAGCACTAACTGGAATGATAGGAGCATTTTCAGCAATCGTCCCAGATATGAATTCTTGAATTTCTTTATGAGATTGTAAAGCCCTTTCTTTGCTCACAATGTCGACTTTATTTTGGACTACGACAATGTTATTGATACCTGCGATTTCAAGAGCCATTAGGTGTTCCCTAGTTTGTGGTTGTGGACACTTTTCGTTTGCAGCAATCAGAAGTAAGGCACCATCCATAATTGAGGCACCTGAAATCATTACTGCCATCAATGTCTCGTGACCAGGTGCATCCACAAAGGAAACAACTCTCAAAAGTTCCTTTTCATCATCTTCTTTGCCATTGGGGCGTTTCCCACTTGCATAGGATTCTCCTTTCTTAGTTCGGAAAAATGCAGTATCAGCATATCCTAATTTGATACTAATGCCACGCTTTCTTTCTTCAGAATGAGTATCGGTCCAAGTTCCTGAAAGTGCTTGAGTAAGTGTTGTTTTGCCATGATCCACATGACCAACTAGGCCGATATTGACTTCCGGTTGCCCGGGTAACAATTTCTTTTTGGCCAACGCATCACTTCCCTAATCACTCCGCGTCAGCATCGCTTGAAGCGTCGCCATCTGCTGCGAATATGTCTTCTAGGGACTTGTTGCCATTGTCGATAACTTTGAGGTTTATCTGTCGAGTTGCTGCCGAAATCACGTTACCACGAAATACACGACGCTTTCGCAGTCCATCATATGTGTAGCGATATCGCTGGCCTTTTTTCTTCACAATCTTATGGCCTTTGAATCCAGTACTCGGTGATACGAGTACCTTCTTTCGATTCCCCCCATCGAGGTCAGCTCGCATTGGTGTACCTGTTAAGTCAGATCCACCTGTGATTTCAAGCTTGAATCCACCAAGAGTCACCTCTCCTTCGCCAACGAATAATCCGTCAACAGTATCACCGATTTTCTTGCCAAGGAAATGATTGTAGTTCGATCCACTAATGTCAATTGAGTACGACTTGCCGCCGTTCTTTGGGTCGGTGTCATTTACGACCGCTTTGAACACTTGTTCTGCTCGTTGTGCCATAGGTCAATCCTCGTGCGCCTCGGCGAGAGTCGCCCCCTATAAGAGCGGTTCGGCCCAATACGCCGTAGGCGAGAGAACCAATTTGACTATTTTTTCATTGATTCAAAGCCTGCTCAAGACGTTTTTCAAGAGTTCCGGGCAAACTATCTGGCATTGAAATGTACTGGGTCCGCCCCCGTCCAGCCTTTGCAGTTGCCATTCGAGTTACCATCAATCCCCTGGACTCTAGTGACTTGATATTTTTCCAAAATGTTGTGTGGCTGCGTGGTTTGGCACTAAATTCTTCACAAACCACTTTATACAATTTTTCGGCATCTCCTGTGGTAATTTCAGGATCCCGCCGCAATCTTCGACAAATGGCAAGAAGAGTCAATTTTTCGTGTTCTAGAAGTTCATTGACAAGACTCGGTTCAACAGTCTGTAGTTTGGAGTCTTTCCTTTCTTGGTCCACATGCTGAATTTCTACTTCTCTAGATCCATCCATTTCAGCTGACTTCACAGACGCTTCGAGTAGTTCAATTGCAACTCTAGCATCTCCAGATTCAGCGGCTACTTGCCCAATTAAAGTTAGTATTGATTCTGACACAGCCCCATGCCTAGTTGCCAATTCTGCACGTTGAGATGCAATTGCAGTCAATTGTTCCGATGTGTAAGGTTTGAGTGCGAGATGATTTGATTTCCCGAAACGTGAAATTATCGCCCCTTCTAATTGATCTAAAACTTGTTCTTGACTAACCAATATGAGTGACAATGTACCACTTTCATCTCGCCCTTCATCTATTCTGAGGAGTTGATAAAGAAGATCGCCTCCCTCTCTACGTAGTAAATGGTCAATTTCATCTAAAATTAGTAGCATATGTTGGTTCCTTGTTCTCAAATTTCTTCGAATTCCCTGAATTACCTCACTTGATGAGAATCCGCGGTCTGGCCATCTTTCGTCGAGTGTTTTCGCAATACGTTGAAGCACCTGTGCGATAGAAGGGTGGTTTCTACAATTGACATGTACAGTTGTGATCGTTCTAATTGCAGATAGATGACGTGAGATATCATCGCCGAAAGCACGACTAAGCACAGTCTTTCCACATCCAACATTGCCTGTAATGACAGCTCTGCAAGATATACCTGGGGTTCCGATTGCTGCGAACATTGCTGCCAGGGCCTCTTGCTCCTTTCCTCGTCCGACAATTTCAGGTGGCACCCAATCATAGGAAAGAGGTGTTGCATCGAGCAAGATTAGCCCGGCGCCAATTCGTTTCAAGTAATCAGCCATCGCTGAAGCCCACAGTTGGCTGTTCTTGAATATATGGACTGATAGAAGGTAAATGAATGCTCGATACGGACTTGATTTAATACACGAGATGGGGTCTAAGGAATTTCATCGAATTGGTAGCCCATTTCCCATTTTTTCTCACCAAGTGCAACTTCCAGCTCAAATGGTGTAATCAGTGGTTTGGCGTACCGAACCGAATCATCAATCGCAATTCGTGGGCAGGCTGTATTGACAAATGCGTCTACAGGATAGAAGTCGATCAACTCAGGACCGACGTGTTCCAAAGCCAATAGGTACCCCTTCTTGCCATGCTTTTCGAGAATTTTCTTCATCCTCAATGCCAGTGTGCGACGCATTTGGCCAGGTTTCTCACCGATTAGAATGCCAAACGTTTCTGCATTGTCACAAGCCATGATGAGGCCGAATCGCTGCCTTAGGATTCTCTCAATGCGTCCGAATGACATTTCCTCCGCATCTCCAGAGTAAGGGTCGAGCATGGCCAGAGGTTTTCCAGTGTGGAGTACCAAACCAATGGGGTGGAAATCACCACTGCCAAGGAATAGGTAGTGTCCAATGTCGTCTTGGTCGCCAGAATAGTTGCACCCTAATACTTGACCAGGGAATGTCAATCTAGCACCTCCAACGGGGACTTCAACCTCAAAGCCAGCGGCTTCTAACCGTTCTTTGTACTCAAAAATAAGATGTAAATGTTGGATGCTGCCCACCAGACCTAATTTGGTCCCTGTTAGAGGAGCTACACGCCCAACTGCATCGAGGAAACGTTCCTGCGCCTCGTCAGTGCTAACCGCCTGTTCGGATTGTGCATTCGCCAATCTTTGCTCAGCAATTGCATGATGTTCTGCGAGAATCGGCAATATGGGGTCGATGGCAGGGTCTCCATCGTAAGTGACATTGATGAATTG
>JASLKH010000004.1 GCA_030747675.1 Candidatus Thalassarchaeaceae archaeon
AAGCAACAGCGAGTGAAGACATTGAAATTTCAAGTTTATTAGTAAAAACCGTAGTTGGATTATTCATTATTTTACTGATTGGTTTAACCATCCATATCATGCGCCGAAATAAGCATATTGAGTCTATTCCCAAATGGGGCGACTCGGAAAAAAGAGTTGATAGATGAATACTCGGGACCCGAATATCTCATGAAGGGCCGACCATTCGGATGACCGATGTACGAGAGGGTTTCCGCAGTATTAGGTGCTAGGCCCGAGGACGTCAAGCATTCTGAAATACGACAAAGGCAAGAGGATTTATGTGGTCATCTTGCCGAAGATTCCGTATGTATCATTGTCAACAACCCTTCGTCTATCCGCAGTCGAGATGTTCATCATCGGCACAGATTTAACTCGTATCTGCATTACCTGACAGGATGGCACGAGGAAGGGGGTGCTGCTATATTTTATCACAAATCTGAGCATTGGGTTTGTAAATTATATGTTAACCCAAGAGATATCAAAATGGAAACTTGGAATGGCCGTAGACCTGGATTAGAAGGGGCGCTTTCGAACTGGCCTGTTGATGAAACAAGCAGCCTGGATGACATCGAAGAAGACCTTGGTGAAATTCTGGCGAAAGCAGAATCATTACATCACATAGGTGGCCTTGATTCTGAAATAGATAAGATTGTAAATTCAAAATTCAGCAAGTACTCTGACCCTCGGAAAATTATCGATGAGATGCGTGTAATAAAGTCAAACAGTGAAGTTGAATTGATGCAGTATGCAGCAGATTTAGCATCTCATGCCCATGTTGAAGCCATGCGACTGTGTAAGCCAGGGATGGGTGAGTGGCACATGCAATCTATCATCGAGGGATGCTTTTTACATCACAAATCACATTGGGCTTACCCGAGTATCGTCGGGTGTGCGGACAACGCCACAATTCTGCATTATAATGAAAATAAAGATGTTATGAATGATGGGGAATTAGTTCTGATTGATGCAGGTTGCGAAATTGATGGATATGCAAGTGACATCACCAGAACTTTTCCAGTTAATGGAGTCTTCACTGAAGATCAAAAAGCAATTTATGAATTAGTATTGAAGTCACAAATTGCTGGAATAGAAGCCTGTCAAGTTGGTTCACCATGGAGTGCAATGCATCGAGCAACTTCGGAAATTCTTGCACAGGGATTAATCGATCTAGGAATATTGGATTGTAGTTTCGAAGAAGCACTTGGCGAAAATTTAGATGGAGCTTTCAGGCAATTTTTCATGCATGGCACCGGGCATTTCCTAGGACTTGATGTCCATGATGTTGGCGGTGGTAGGCAAGGCGACAATGAGTCTGAAAGAACACTCCTGCCTGGCATGGTTGTCACAATAGAACCGGGGCTATACTTTGGAGCTTGGAGGGATGACATCAGTATCGATGCACGTTGGGCTGGAATTGGCATACGTATTGAAGACGATATCCTTGTTACTGAAAATGGCCCAGTTGTGCTAACTGCTGCTTGCCCTAAATCAATTGATGAAATAGAATCCATTGTTGGTAGCGCTTGAGGTGAACTGATGTGGATGAAGATTCTAAACGAACAACGTGGTGAAAATCCTCCGCGTTTGACGGTGGAAAAGGCAGTAATTTTGTATGAAAATGCGGATTTTAATTTACTACGACAAGCCGCAGCAGAGCGAAGGCGGAAAGTTAACCCTGAAGCAGAAGTCACCTACCTCATCGATCGGAATGTCAATTACACCAATATATGCACAATCAACTGCCAATTTTGCTCATTTTATCGCCCCCCTGGGCATTCCGAGAATTATACTCAGAGCTATGAAGAAATCTCTCAGCGCGTTTCAGAATTGGAAGCTGTTGACGGGGTTCGCATATTGATGCAAGGGGGTGTCAATCCAGATTTACCTTTTGAGTGGTACACCAATTTGATCAAATATTTACGAGAAAACCACCCGCAAATAGCACTTGATTGCTTTTCGCCAATAGAAATTGAAGGTATTGCCGAAGTGAGTGAAATGACAACCTTGGAAGTCCTCACTCAACTCAAAAAAGCCGGTATGCATGGGCTCCCAGGCGGAGGTGCTGAGATGCTTGTAGATGATGTAAGGCTCGACATATCTCCAAAAAAAGGAAGTGCAGATAATTGGCTCAGAGTGATGCATGAAGCCCAATCCCTTGGATTAACAACTTCTGCAACAAATGTCATCGGATTCGGTGAAGAATCAATACATCGTGTTCGCCACATGGAGAGAATAAGAATACTTCAAGATGAAGCACATGCCAATGAGTGGAGAGGTTTCACCTCATTCATTGCTTGGCCAGTACAACTCGAAAACAATGTATTTGGCAAGAGAAATCGGGGGCGTAACCGAATAGAATTGGGTGCAGGTCCAACTGAATATTTACGCCATATCGCAATTTCACGCTTATTTTTTGACAATATCGAACATATCCAAGCCTCATGGCCTACAATGGGCTTGGGTGTAGCGCAAATGGCCATTCTAGGTGGTGCTGATGACATAGGTTCGACCATGATGGAAGAGAATGTTGTATCTGCATCCGGCACAGAAAAAACATGCGCTCTTGAGTTAGAATTACAAGACACTGTTTCCCGCGCTGGATTTAAGCCACGTCGAAGGGATTCAGATTATGTTTTACTCGAAACACCACTGGTTGGACAGGATGCCCAAACATTCCCCTCTCCACCTCCAATACAGCATATTTGAAATCAATGCCGTCATTTATTTTCGTCGTCTATACCATAATTTCGGCAGTATTCTGCGCATCAAGACGGAACTTGTCGATGCCCCTTCCTTCACACGCTTTGAGTCAAGTCTACGAACTTCTCCTAGGAATTCTGAAGGAGTGATGCTTCCTTCGTGCACAGTTTGAAACAATACGCGAATAATGGGTGTCATCATACCTTTTCTCTGTGTGATTTCATGGACAGCTTTGAGTGTAGAAACTCCCTCAACTGTGGGTCCCGATTCCTGTAAAGCCGATTCAAGGGATCCAGATTTCGCAAATGAACGTCCAAATCTGAAATTTCGACTGCTTGCAGTGCAAGTAATTGCAAGATCCCCAAGACCACTTCGCCCTGAAAATGTCTCCCATCGACCACCCAATACTTGGCCAACTTCACGCATTTCAACCATTGATCTTGTGAACCAGTCTCCAGCCATTGAATCTCCACAATCAAGGCCATCAAGAATTCCAGCACCAATAGCAAAGACATTCTTCAAAGCACCACCTAATTCAACTCCTGCAACATCATCAGTCACTTTCACATCTACCAAATCAGTACTCAATATAGATTGAATTTGTCCACGTAAAAATTTGCTTTTTGAAGCAAAAGTCAGTCCTACAGGTTGTTTGTTCACGATATCTTTTGAAAATGACGGGCCAGAAAGAATTCCATATTTGTTTTTCCCCAATGTTTCTGAAACAACTTCTGACATCCTTTTCAAATTAGCAACTTCGATTCCTTTTGCTAAACAAATTATCGGTTTTTGAGTAGATAATAATGACAAAAAGTCCCGCATCTGTTGTGCAGGAACTCCAATAATCAGAATATCTGCATCATCAATTACTGATTGTAATTCGTCATTACTTGAACGACTCCACAGTTTGACATCTAATCCAATGTTTGCAATATGTGAACCAATTGCTGAGCCATATGAACCGGCACCCAGAACTGCAAAACGCATCGTTTCCACCTCCATTATACCCAAGATGGTATCATTTAATCATCCTCGGAAGTACATTCTTCTTCTCGAGCAATGAATACTCCACTGGGCGATTGCGGGGACTGCTCCACGTTACTTGATGGTGGAGCCACTGCTCCAGTGTCTAATTGTAGACTAGATGTTGAGCTAATATTGCTGTAATATACAATCCAAACATTAGCATGTATGTTTTGGTTTGCCCCCGACTGCTCATTTTGAGGGATATAATTTTGCCCATTATACAGTCCTTGATAACGTAAACTATTGGTGCCACCATTCCAATTAATCCAATCGCTAATATCAACCGTCCAAGGTTTGACATCTTGCCCAGCACACCATCCTGCACGACCATAGGGCCACGATCCAAGTTGGTTGGCTAAAGCACCGCCATGCATTTGTTTCGCACAACCCTCATCATCACTCCCAATCGTACTATTACCTGCCATTGGATGGTCTTCTTGCGTCACATACCCATTCATGCTGTAGCGATGCTCGTGGTTACAAAATTCAGCGCAATTTGCACTATCTTTACCAAAACCGTGCCCTGTAATCACTGCATATATCTCAACTTTTTCAGTACCCTCTGGGATATTTATGTCGTGAACTCGTTTGTACTGTGATTCATTGTTATATTGGCCCCTGAATGATCCACCCGAAAATGCATATTCTGCCGAAGTTGGTCGTAATCCATCATCGTCCCATGTTGAAAGGTAAACACTGACATTCAACCAGCCACCATTTGCTCCACGATATCGAAACATATGTTCGCCCCCATCTTGTAATTCAAACAACCTTGAGGATATATCAGTCATCCAGCGACCTTCTCGGCCATATGTTGTTATCCAATAACCGAATTCTCGACTGCAAGTTGATGTATTTCCAACCTCATCACAAATTTGTAGATACTGACTATAATCCCATTCGTGACATCCACCATATGATCCATCGCTCTTTTGATATCTATCTCGATGTTCACTGCACCCATGATGCATGTAAATTTCCATTGTATTGTATGTCAACATTTCAGTCGCATTTGGAAATGTACCATTCGACAGCGATGAATGGCCACCTTGCCATCCACCTGAATGTCGGTGGTTGATCATGATGTCAACTACTGTCACACCAGGGTCATGGCGACGCATTTCAGTTGGAAATTCTGAGTTGAATTGTTGAGCCATTTTTCCTATGTAATCGAATCGATATTGAACACCATGTGTTCCAGCCCAATTTGACAATGAACCAATTTCGCGCCATTGCTGGAATCGGTCAATTCCGTAGTAGAATGAACTCCAATCATTGATTACATTTCCAAAGGAACCGCTGATTGCCCCTCCTTGCTGATCGATGTAGTGGACGTGGGAATCTATCCATGATTGTCGTTCTGTGCTCTGTCCATTCCGGTAACTATTGACTCGAGCATTCATTGAATCAATATCATTTCGATAATCAGAATCAAATGATCCAAAGAAAATATGGTTATTTTCAGGCAATGTGTCCAGAAGTCGACCCACATTTTGACTCCATAACGAACTCATATAGGAACTCGAATCTTGATTCATAATGAATAGGTAACTACTTTCTCCATCCCAATCACGCGACATTTTCCAATTTCCATTGTACTTTGTCTGAATAGTGAAATCGCCCACCTTTCCAAATCGTTCTGTCGAATAAGGTCCGCTTGACCATGCTATTGGGATTTGTAAGACTGTACAGCCATTAGCATCAGCAGTCCATCGAACTTCACTATTTGGACATTGGTCCACATTCGCAAATACACCGTCCCCATCAAGGTCCGCACAGCCAACTAAATTGACAGTGGTATTACTTGGTGTTCCCATGCATTGATCGGTGTCATCCATTACACCATCGTTATCTGAATCCCATTCATATGGTGCGCATCCAAATTCATTAACAGTAGAACCCAAAATTGTACGAAGACAAAGGTCATTGAAATCAGTCACTCCATCATTGTCATCATCACCATCTTCATCAGCATCCCGACAGCCATCTGAATCATAGTCTGATTCATTTGATGGAATCCACCCAATTGCACTTTGCCGTGGGCAATCATCTTCTTCATCAGGAATTGAGTCGTCATCGTCATCTAAGTCATCCAGTTCATCGTGGCAACCATCTCGATCATAATCTTCAGTGATAGTAGAAACCCATCCCTGGCTAAGTCGGGGGCATTTGTCATAGATATCGAGAATACTATCCGCATCATCATCTGAATCTTCAGATTCATCATGACACCCATCGGAATCCCAATCTAATGATTGGTTATTGGAATCCCAATGAGTCAATCCTCTTGCGCAATTATCAACGCCATCTTCACGATTGTCAGAATCGTCATCATTGTCTTCAGAAATATCTTGACAACCATCACCATCAAGGTCATTTCCTGGCCCAGAAGTGAATACCACCAAACTGTTTATGCAATTATCAATGACATCTAATACTCCATCCCCGTCGCTGTCAGGATTTTCTTCTACTGCAAGAACGACACTAACATTAACTGAATCTGAACTTAGATCATTTAGGTTGGTCCCACATGTTATTGTAAACGATCCATTGTAAGAATATTCAATGTAACCTAATGAGGCAGTAGCAATATTATCAGTTCGGTGTACAGAAAAATTCCGGCCTGTATTATCTATCCAATATCCTTGGCAGGTATGTAAAGAAGAATGTACGATAGTTACTCTAGCAGTGACAAAACTTCCTTCCTCAGCATAAATCACAGGTATTAGGGCTGAAATTTGTACTGGAATTTCTGGGGCTGAAAGTACAGAGATTTGAACATCTATTGTATGAGATAAATTGTTTTCATCAATGGCAGTCAATTTAATTGAATGGTCTCCTGCATCAAGGATACCAAAATCAATTGAAAAATTCCCAGATTCATCGACTGTACCATTCATCGTTATGCTCAAAGAAGAAACTTGACCCTCGATTTGGACAGTATCGATTTTTTCATCAACTATTGTCCCACTAAGAATAACTCTCTCATCATAATCAATATTCACTAATGAATTACCTCTAGGTGATTTATTCATGACAGTTAATTCGGGAGCAACATTGACATCTTCTGGAAACATATCATCGTAGGGTGAAATTGCGCCTAGACATCCAGAACCAAATAACATGGCAGTGAACAATAAAGCCATGCAAAAACGCTGTCGCATACTCCGCGCACAACTATCTCGTCCATCAAGATGTCCTTATGACCTCTAACTCTGAACGTCCAGATTGAACTGGCAATTTTTTGATCACGCAAGGTGAACCATCATGTTGCATAATAATCGGCTCAACATAAAGCAGTGGACTATCATTTTCTTGCTCGATACAGATCAATATTTCCCAATGTGAACCAAAAAGTGGATGGTATTCAGTTCCTGGCCAATTACCATGAGGGAGTTGGATGGTAACAGTTTCCGATTTTTTGGTGAC
>JASLKH010000005.1 GCA_030747675.1 Candidatus Thalassarchaeaceae archaeon
GGGCTTCCATCATTGCAGAAGATGGCAATATGCGTGCCACAGATTTCCCAACCCAATTAAGTGAAGTATTCAGAGGTGAGGTGGAAAAGGTTCTCCAATCAATTGACACAGCTTGGGATACTTCTAATCCAACAGCTATAATCAATGAAGAATTCGTAAACCTTCAGAATTTAGCCACACAAAATGGTGCTGGAAGTTGGAGTTATTTCGTTGCGACTGCAAGTGAAGGTTCAGGTTCTGGTGGTAGCGCTCAACTTTGGGACACCATGCTTCAAGCAGGTCACAATCAATACAATATGTCTGCTGGCGCTAATTTCCTAGAGGCTTTGATGAATTTCCTAGATTCAGACGATGTCGATGCAGGAATGGAATTGATAACTGGCTTGATGACATATGCAAATGAATTCCCTCTTCCACGAACAATGAATGATTTCGATGATGTTGTTGATTACATCCAAGAATTTGATCCAATTGAGAACTTCACAAGTTTTGAAGGTACAGATAATTTTGAAGATGCGTACAATGCCCTACTTGGTAGTGATGAGTACAATGATTTGGTGGATGCATTGGACGATCTCGCAAATAATACAAGACAATTTGAAGCGGTTCAAACAATCATGCAAAACATTGCTCTTCTGGCAGTATCAGGGCACCCAGAGGCAATAATCTCCGCTCTTCAGGAATGGGCTCAACCAATTATGGACATGGAACCAAGCATGATGACTCCTTTCCAGTTATTTGCATTGAGATTCGTTGAAATGACAGATACATTAGATGGCGAAACTGATTTCCAAGATACAGATGGTGACGACATTCCAGATGTCATTATTTGGCAATACGAGAAACTTTTAGAAACCACAGAAGGACAAGCATGGACTGCTAAAATGGCATCTAGTGCACCTTGGGTGAACGATGCTTTTGATGATTTCAACAGCCTTCCCGAAGATTGTTTGAATCACGCTCTCGACTCCTTTGGAGATCCAGTATGGGAAAATGTTGGAACCACAATAGGTGAGTTTGGATCATGGGTGGCCAATGCATCATTGACCGTAAATGATGAAGTAAGATGGCCCGCTGACGACGATGATGATGATGATGATGATGAAGGCGAAGAGGGTGAAGAAGGTCCAACCTCCATTATCTTTGAAGAATTGTATAATATTCGAACATCCAAATATAATCCTCATGCCCTGGACATGTTCATTGAACTGAGGTATTGGGGGCCAAGTGAGGATGACGATTTCCCTGATGAATTTTCGATGACAGCTACTCACGAAGATGGAGACACCATCGACATATTATTGCAACAAGATGATTATGAAAGACAGCGATACACAGGACGCTTCTCAGTTGAAAATAATATCATTGAAGATGCTGTATGGTCTTTCTCTCAGCCCATGGTAGATTATCCGAAAGCGGATGATGTGGAGGGAGCTGAATTGCGTATGGAGTCAATGCTCCCGAGTATGCTTGAGGCGATGGCTTACGAAGGAATTGATGAAATGTTTACGGTATCTGCACTAGGTGTCATTGTTGACCAAGACGAAACATCATTGTTAGACTCCACTTTCGATGTGAATGCCAGAACCTATGATTCAGTTGGTGATGTAGAAGGAGCCTCAGTTGATATTGCAATTCTTAGAATTTCACCACAATCAGCAGAAGAAGCGTTTGCTACATTATCTCCTGAAGGGGAAATCAATCTCACCATTGCATCTCCAAATACACTGCAAGGAGAATACACAGGAAGTGATCTTGATGGAGATGTGACTGCGTGGATTGGGGATTTCGATGGAGATAATGATGGCCGTGAACATCCTCAAAGAGCCACAGACGTGGATTGGGAACAGTTAGGCGCAGGAAGTACATGGGATGCTAGTTGGGATGTGGCTTCAGAAGGAAAAACAGGTTTAGTCCAAGTTGAAACTTCAGGGACCACCTTGAGTGGACTTCAATTCACCTTCCGAGAGGAAATTCCATTACCAGGTTCAAGTGGTTGCGCTCAAACAGATGCAAGCCCTGAGGGAGAGAATCGAGTAAATCTTCATTGGAGATATGAGTCGTTTAGAAATGACAATGGTGAATTCGATAAGCCAGCCTTAACATCCATTGATATTGATTGGGGAGATGGGTCTCCTCCACCTTCAGATCCCAGCGAAAATGGAATGTATACAGATGGCTGGGAATCGCATCAGTACATTTCTCCAGGGACTTATACAATTGAAATTCATTATTCTGATGCTAATGCAAATGTTGTGACCCATGAGATTACTTACAAAACTGATGAAGGAATGTATCAAGAACACGATGACGAATATCGCTGGGATTGGGTAAGTTTGGGTTGGTGTGATCTTGATGCTGACGAATCCTTCGTACCCTCACCTGAAATCATTAATGAATTCATAACTGATGGCCCACTTGAAGTGAATACTGAAACCATTCTTCTTTCAGATGAATCCGGTGAAGTTGATTTGACTGTAACTCCAACATTACCCGGTGTTTACATCAGTATAGTTCAATCTGAAATTGTTCGATATGGCGAAACATTTACAGGAATAGGGTTGAATCTTGTTGCAGTTACTGAGGCATCTGTAGACGTTAGCAGTACAACAATGGTTGAAGAAACAACGTTTGCAGGCTTACCAGTGTACTCAATTCTGCCTGATTCAGGTGGACTAGCGACAATTACGATAACACCGACAGGGCTTGATTTCTCAGAAACAGACTCTTACGTTGCTTCTTTGAGTATAGAACCATTGGATTTGTCAGTACCATTCCCCGATATTGATGAAGAGGTGTGGGGGCAAGATAGCGACACGAGTTGGGAACTTGAATTCCAAGAAGGAGACTCATCTCGAAACCAAGAAGTTCGCATTAATGCCCCACTATCTTTGATGTTGGTTACCATTATGGAAGATGAGGATTCAATTTGGCCAACAGCAATACATCTCGGCCTCCTTCTAAACGAGCCGGTTTCGTTAGACATTACCGGAGACCTGGGACCTGGTCAAACAGCGAATGTTGCTCTTGCTGCAGGTGAGGCGAGTAGGATTCTTGCAGTTGCGACACCGGAACTCGGTTTTGACCCTGCATCAGTAGATTTTTCTGCCTTTACAGAAGTCATTTATGGCCAAGGTCTCCGAGAAGATGCAGGGTTCGGATGGATTTCTGCGGAACGGGAACGAGACGAGCATTGTGAGTTATTCGAGGGTTACCATGATGATTGGAGTGACTCAAATTCAAATACCCGTTTGGTAATGTATCCTCACCACGACTATTTTGGTAGTGTAATTGATGAATACCCAGATTATTCCCCGAATATCGTGGTAACAGATGAGGATGGTGAAATATCGCCAATAGATAATTGGTATCGAAATGACAATTATTATGTTGCGAGTTTCGATTTGGATATGGGTGAGAAAGAATATACAATTACGTCCGATTCAGAATGGGGACTCGAATCTACTTTCTATTACGAATGGGATGATGAAGGCAATGTTGAACTTGAGATCGATGATGATAGAAAATGTCCAGAAACCGGTCCACAAACTGAAGCAGAAGTATTCGATTTCTTTGATGAAATATTCGGTAATTTGGATTCCATTGCTTGGGGGCAGGGCTCAAGTGCAGATTTGCGCCTCCCTATTCTTTCAGCACCGCAAGATGAGTACACTGTCATTTCAGTCGCTCAAATTGGACAAGGTGAATCAGCTCAGATTGTAGCAGCCTTTGGAGGCGAAATGGCAGAAGTTAATCCAGAACCACCTGAATTAGAGAATTTATCTCTGAGTTTTAGCCCAGCAAATCCTCTACCCGGTGATATGGTAGTGGTAACGATTGTTGATGAAGCAGGCCAACCTGTAGATCATCTCTCTGTGACTTTAGTTAGAGACAATGTTACACTGTTCGGTCTATTGACAAATTCAGGCGGGCAAGTTGCTTTCCCAGTTCCTGAAGGAACTCTCTATGTTCGGGCATCGGGAGGGAATTATTACCCGGCAGAATTAATCATCATAGCAACTGATGAAGGCATAGATATACAGGACCCTAATGGAACACAAATCGGCCAAGACTCTGATGCAGATGGTTGGACAGACATGATTGAGATTGATTGTGGCACAGATCCACTTGACGGTACGGATGTTCCAGTGGATAGTGATGGAGATGGCTTCTGTGATGTCGAACCGGAACCTGAGCCAGTGTATGGCTGTACAGATAGCGTAGCAAATAATTTCAATGCAAGTGCCACTGAAGATGACGAATCATGTGACTTTGATTTGGATGATGACGGAATCTCCGATGACGTTGATATGTGTCCAACAACGCCGGGAAGTGATGTAGATTATATTGATGA
>JASLKH010000006.1 GCA_030747675.1 Candidatus Thalassarchaeaceae archaeon
TGCTCCACCAATGGATGCTATGCCACCAGGACCACCAGGTCCACCTGCTTCTCCACCAATGGATGCTATGCCACCGGGGCCACCAGCTTCTCCACCAGGTCCACCTGTTTCTCCACCAATGGATGCTATGCCACCAGGACCACCGGGGCCACCAGATTCTCCACCAGGTCCACCTGTTTCTCCACCAATGGATGCTATGCCACCAGGGCCACCGGCTGCTCCACCAGGTCCACCTGTTTCTCCACCAATGGATGCTATGCCACCAGGTCCCCCAGGGCCACCATCAGCCCCACCAACAAACTCTTCTGATTTGATTTCTTTAATCAGTTCTAACGATGATCAAATCGATGAAGAAATACCTCCACCACCTGGAATAGAGGCGTTTCCTGAACCATTACCTGTCACCCCAGTTGAACCAAATTTTGGTGATGTCGATATATCGGAATGGGATTCAAATTGGGAAGAAGATTGGAATTCTGAGGCACGAGTATTCCGTCCTGAAGATCCTGAATATGTACCTGAAACTATTCAAGAAGAAGTTGAGTGGAATGTTGGGGATCCAGCAGTGCCTGTAACCATGAATCAAGAGCCCGTTCCAAGTAAATCTGCACTCAACAAAATGAAGAAAACCGAATTGGCAGATTTTGCCAATGCTCGTGGTGTAGATTCTAGTGGAACCAAGAAGGATATCATCGAACGACTGCATTCCTAATACGATTTCTTTACATCGCCTTGATATGCCCTATCCGGCCCCATAGGGGCCGTAGGAGGGGAGGCTGTGGGCATGATTCAAATTCACATCAGTGATTCTGAGATGCATGAATACTCTTTAGGGACCTCAGCTGGAGATGTTATTCGGAACGTCCATGGAAAAAAATGTGGGGCTGTTGCTGCTCTTGTTGACGGTGTAGAAAGAGACATGTCACATGAACTAAGTGATGGTCAACGAATTGAACCTATAATCGGTGATTCTGAGGCTGGCTTGTACATTATTCGTCATTCTACAGCACACCTTCTGGCCCAAGCAGTTTTGGAATATTATCCAAATGCAAAACCCACAATTGGACCACCTATTGAGAATGGTTTCTACTACGATTTTCACATGGACCCAATTTCCGATGATGAACTAAAAAAAATCGAGAAAAGAATGAAAGAAATTTCGCGAGAAAATATTCCTATTGTAAGAGAAGAATACGATAATGCCGCTTTGCGCGAGATATTTTCTGAAAATCCATTTAAAATTGAAATCATGGATGACAAAATAGAAGATGGAAATGGAAGTTCTGTTTACAGACAAGGAGATTTTGTAGATCTTTGTCGTGGCCCTCACGTCCCAACCACTGCCATGCTCCGATGGTTCAAATTGACAAGTACAAGTACCTGCTATTGGAAGGCTGATGCATCAAAAGAATCTCTTGTCAGAATATATGGTTGGAGTTTTGCATCTAAAGATGAACTTCAAAACCATGAGACGCTGATGCGGGAAGCAGCAAAGAGAGATCATCGGAAATTGGGGAAGGATTTGCAACTATTCCATATTGATGAGATGGTAGGGCAAGGTTTGATTCTGTGGACGCCGAGAGGTTCTATAGTAAGAAACCAATTGCAAGATTTCATCTCTAATCATTTGGGTCGGCAAGGATATCATCAAGTTTACACGCCGCACATTGGAAAATTAGATCTGTATCGTACGAGTGGGCATTACCCTTACTACCAAGAAAGCCAATATCCGCCTTTGGTTGAACGTGACCTAATGACCAAATTAGCAGATGAAGGATGTTCGTGTGGGGAATTATCGAATAGGATGGATGAAGGAGAAATTGATGGGTACCTATTGAAGCCAATGAATTGCCCTCATCACATTCGTATTTTTACCAGTCAAGCACGATCATATCGCGATTTACCTCTAAGATTAGCTGAATTTGGGACTGTTTATCGATGGGAGCAATCAGGTGAAATATCTGGCATGACTCGTGTCCGAGGATTTACACAAGATGATGCTCACTTGTTTGTTACTGAAGATCAAATTGCCCAAGAAGTACTTGGGTGCATTGAATTAGTTCAGATAATCTTCGGTAATTTAGGTATGGAAGATTACCGTATCCGAGTTGGTCTTCGTGATCCCGATTCAAGCAAATATGTTGGGGAACCAGAAAAATGGGACAAGGCCGAGCAGGCGTGTCGTGATGCAGCAGCATCACTGGGCGTCCCATTTACTGAAGAAGAAGGTGAGGCCGCATTCTATGGGCCAAAGATTGACTTCGTAGTCAGAGATGTTATCGGGCGTGAATGGCAACTAGGTACTGTCCAAGTTGATTACAACCTCCCTGAAAGATTCGACTTGTCCTATACTGGTGCTGATGGGGAAAAGCATCGACCAGTTATGATTCACCGTGCACCATTTGGTAGTATGGAAAGGTTCTGTGGTGTACTGATTGAACATTTTGCAGGGAAATTCCCCACCTGGCTGAGCCCCACTCAAGTTCACATACTGACAATATCTGAAAAGCATAAACAATATGCGAACGAAGTTGCATGTACCTTGAAAAATGCAGGTTTCCGTATTGAATTAGATGATAGTGACAACACAATTGGAAAGAAAATACGGACTCACCGTGCTATGCAACCATCATACATGCTAATTCTTGGAGACGAGGAAAGTGAAAATCAAACAGTAAGTATACGCAACCGTTCTGGCGAGCAATCAAAGGGAATCTCAATTGATGAATTTGTTGCAGACCTTGAATTAGAAATTACATCTCGTTCTGCACATCAGTCTCTGGTCAAAGGTGAGTAAGTCAAATCTTGCTTACCAAATCACGTAATACTGCAAGAGGATTTTGTGCCTTTGTGACACCACTAGCTAAGAGTACGCCCTCTGTGCCCAATTCTAATGCCATGGCAACATCTTCACCATTCTTTACTCCTGCGCCACAAAGAACTCGCACATCCGGATTAGATGCTTTCACTGCAGCGGCAGTACCAGATACAATCTCTGGATCTGCAGTTGTTACACTGATATCTCCGCCAATTAATTCAGGTGGCTCCACTGCAATAAATGTAGGAGATAATGCTGCTAATGAATGAGCTTCTTCAACATCTGCTGCGCAGGCACAAATTGGGAAACCTTCGGGCAACTGATCAATTAATTTCTCAACATGTGAATGCTCTACTTTGTGTTCTGCATGATTAATTATAGTTCCAGAAGCACCTCTCGAAATTGCTGTTTCAGGGTGCAACCATCCTGTATTTGAGCCCCATCCTATAGGATCTAAATGTTGGCACCATACTTTCAATTTTGGCGCGGCAGCACAAACAGAAGATAAATCGAAAGCCGAAACAACTGCAACAAGAGTCGCATCAGTAGATGCATCAACTTCCGCCATAGCTTTGGCCAAAGATACTGCAGATTCACCTTGTGCGGATTCGTAAGTCTTGAAATTGACAACAATGAGGGCGCTCATCATTATCTGCCAGTTGACTTTCACTGTTGAATGTGCCGTTACTTAGGGGTTGGAAATACGCCGCCTTTCTGAGTATAATTTATTGGAATTATGGCATCGTGATCAATCACAACACCTTCCAAATTTGCATTAGGGCCGATTCTTGCCCCTTGCCCAACCATACAGGATGTTATTTTGGCTCCAAATTCAATATTTGCTCCATTCAACAATGCACTGTTTTCAACAATTGCCTCTTCTGCTATAGAACAGCCATCTTCAACTGAACTAGATGTCACTTTGGCTGAAGAAAATACTTTTGATTTACCACCAAACCAACTCTTATTCAAGCCTTCGAAATTTGCTTCATGTCCGCGATTCCAGTCTTTATTTCCAATGAGGGTGTTCATGGCTTCAAGGTATGATTCCGGAGTCCCTGCATCTACAAAGTGACCCTCGAACGGGTATCCTCCTAGTAATCCGCTCTCAGCCATTTCTGGAAAAACAATTCTTTCCATGCTAAATGCCCCGTCTGGCATTCTATCAAATACCTCAGACTCAAGAATATATGTCCCAGCATTAATTAAATTTGAATATGCATCCTCACGTTTCGGCTTTTCTTGGAAACGGAGTATACGGCCACTTTCAGAATTATAATCTGCGACTCCAAATCGGGAAGGATCTTCTACTTCCCATAGTGAAATAGAAGCCATAGCACCGCTTACCCGATGTGCTGCAAGCATTTCGTCCACTCTGAGGCTTGTTAGTAAGTCACCATTGATTACTACGCATCTTTCACCTGTTAGATATGAGCGACAATTTGCGATAGCACCGCCCGTCCCCAAGGGTTCCTTTTCCTCAACAATAACTACTTCATATGGTAAATTCGCATTTTCGAAGTGATTTCGCATTTGATCGATTCCATACCCTGAAGCAATTAACACTTGATTTACCATGCTTTCAGGAAGAATGCTGACAACATGTTCAATCATTGTCCTATCAAGGATTGGGATCAAGGGTTTTGGCGTGTGCAGGGTCCATGGGCGCAATCGCGTACCGAACCCTCCTGCAAGAACTATGACATCCATTAGTTCCCGGAATCGGTTACCCCTCAAGTGCATTGCTAATTCGCGTGAACATTTCTTGCGCTTACAGCGGATGGTTCAAAGAGCGAATTCCGGTCGACTAAATTGCGGAGAGGTAGAAATGAACATTCACGAGTACCAAGGTAAGCAACTGTTCAGAGAAGCGGGAGTACCTGTACTCGATGGTGTCCATTGTACCAATGTAGAACAAGCACTTGCAGCCTATGACGAACTAAATTCTGAAGTTGTTGCTGTAAAATCTCAAATTCATGCAGGTGGACGAGGGAAGGGGACTTTGTATGATGTCAAAAGCGGTAGTATCGTGATGGAAGGTGGTGTCAAAATCGCATTTAATAGAGATGAAGTCGAAAAATATGCAACCAACATTATTGGACACCGCTTAGTAACAAAACAAACTGGAATCGAAGGGAAAATTGTCAACAACCTGTACATAGAATCTGGTTGTTCCATTGCACACGAATATTATCTCGCAATCCTAATCGACCGTGAGGAAAAATCTGTTCTAATCATGGCATCTACCGAAGGAGGAGTGGATATAGAGGAGGTTGCAGAGAGTAGCCCTGAAGCAATTCACAAAATATGGGTGGATCCTGCAGCAGGTCTTCTTGGATTCCAAAAACGTAATCTTGGGATGAATCTAGGACTTTCTGGGTCCGCGTTGAAATCTTTTTCCAAGATGCTGGGCAATCTGTACAATGTTTTCAATGACAATGATTGTTCTATGATTGAAATAAATCCATTAGTTCGTTCAACCGATGATGAAATAATTGCATTAGATGCAAAAGTGGGATTCGATTCAAATGCAGATTTTCGTCACCAAAAGAGTTGGGTACAGATGAGAGATATTTCCGAGGAAGATGATGCGGAAATACGCGCAGGAGAAGCAGATTTATCTTACGTCAACCTAGATGGAAATATCGGTTGCCTAGTCAATGGAGCTGGATTAGCCATGGCTACAATGGATGTCATCAAACTATACGGAGGAGAGCCTGCAAATTTTCTAGATGTAGGTGGAGGGGCAA
>JASLKH010000007.1 GCA_030747675.1 Candidatus Thalassarchaeaceae archaeon
TATCTTCCAGATGTACTATTCTTGAAGGAGATAATAGAGTCACATTAAATGAAGATTATTTTGGCAAATTTGATCGAGTCAATCTAGGACTTCTACCTTCTTCAGAAGGTGGTTATGAACTTGCTTTGAAGGCATTAAAACCAGAAGGCGGGATTTTACATGTTCATGGATTAGCTCCTGGAAAGAAAGAAGAAAAATGGGCCGAAGAATTAGCAAAAAATCTTACTTTGAGGGGCGAATTTAATTGTATTATTTTTCATATTGAGAAAGTAAAATGGTATGCTCCTCATCAACGACATATCGTTGTAGATATCCATGCAGCCCCGGTGTCGAATTGAATAACCGCCCCTGTTTCGGAAGACTATGGACCTTGGTATCGAGAATGAAGCCTTAGCCCTAGCCGCACCCCCTATGTTGGCATTTGTTGGCGTTATGTATGGGATATTGGTACTACTATCTTTGGCAAAATGGAAGTCTCATTCTGAGACATTGAAGAACATCTGGACTCGTTCTTTAGTTGCCACTCCCCTGCTTTTTATGATTATGGCTTCAATGGAATATGGCCCTCTGGCTTGGGGCTTTATTATCGGTGTTTTTGCACTTGCTGCTCACCGAGAATATTGTATTGCTATCAACTTGAATGAGAAGTATATGCAAGCCATTGGAGCAGTGGTTTTGATGCTTCTAATGGTTGGAGGAATGACACATCAAAAAACCGAATTGGGATGGTCTGGAATGGGTGGTTCTGGATGGCTTGCATTGAGTTTACTAGTTGCAATCATCGGAACTTGGTCAATTCCTATTATCCAGGATAGATCCGAAGGTACAACTGAACAATTTGGCCGCGCAATAATTGGTTTTATTCTTGGCTGGTTGTTTTTGCATGGCACCTTTTTGTTACACTTAGGTGAAATAGGGACTGGTGCAGCAATCTTCACGGTCATCGTTGTAGCAATGACTGATTCTTTTGCTTTGATTACAGGTCGAATCATTGGCCGTCATAAGTTCCGCCCAATTCTTTCTCCAAAGAAAACTTGGGAAGGTGTTTTTGGTGGTGTGATTGCGGCTGCAATTGCAGGCTATGTAGCCCAACCATTACTTCCCACACTTTCTTCAGTTGAAGCCGCAGTACTGGGTGCAGTTCTAGCCATTATTGGGACTATGGGGGACCTTTCTCTTTCAATGTTGAAGCGTGACCTTGGATTGAAGGACTGGTCTTCAGCCCTACCAGGCCATGGAGGCATCCTTGACCGTGTCGATTCATTCATTTTGGCGGCTCCAGCATGCTACTGGATTTTGATGATAATCGGGTAAACAGCTTCATCGCGGTAATTAAGGTTAAAATTGAAATTACTACTGCCATAATCCACGTTATGTTAATACTTGAGGAATCAGATTTATCAGTTATTTCAGGGGATGAAAATCCATCATCACCTGAAGTATTGCCGCCCACAATTCCAATCATTTCTATTGAGGAAATTTGAACTTCTTGTATAGGTCTATCCGGACCAGGAGGCACTCGAATCGTCCCCCCTAATGGGTCGTTACTGGTGGGTACAGCGGCGATTGCACGCACATGGGACATCCCATCTCTGACAATTCCAAATGTAGCGTATCCTCCATCATCTCGATTCTCTGGATCAAGTTGATGCTGTGCACCATCACACAAGTAAAATTGGCTTTCAGCACTATCTTCTTCCAATCCTCGTGCCATTCCAATTGCTCCGTCAACATGACTCATGTTTATCTCATGTTCTAGAGGAATAGTTTCACCACTCCCCCCATCACCACAATTGGGACTGGTAGTTGGATAAACCCCCACTGTCTTGCATAACGGGTCTCCAGATTGTGCCACAAAATCGTCAATGACTCGGTGGAAAAAGATTCCATCCCAAAATGATTCTTCAGCTAAAGAGATAAAATTAGTTGTAGTAATTGGGACCCATTCCTGAAATAATTCAAGGATTATTTCACCCTCAACAGTGGAACTACCCAAATTAGGTACATACTGAACTTGCATTTTAACAACTGGATTTCCCTTTTTTGATTCATCCATAGGCCTCCCTTCTAAATCAGGGCCATCCGACCATGTAGAAGGATCTATTTCATTTTCAGACCAATGCTCATCTTCTTGTGCAATAGTTGAGGGGAAAATTACAGTTATCAGCACGAATGTGGTGAGCAACAACACACCTCTTGCCCTCAACATCAGTTCTAGGGGGGGGCCACTTCCACATGAGGTCATCGGCCGAGCGTCACCCTCATGACACACCGCCCCTTAGGGCGGTGCATGTCTGAAGTATTCGAGGCTGAAATTCTCGACGATTCAGACCTCGCAAATGAAAGGCGGGAGTTTTACCAACTCAATATTGCCCTCGCAAGTACTGCAGTAGTTGTTGGACTATTCATCCTACTTGCCAGTTTGTGGGGTTCAGGTCTTTTCTCCAATCAAAGTGGAGATAGTGTAGATGATTACGATTGGTGGGATGTACCACTGAAATTACGTCATCAGATGGACCTTGATTACACAGGAACTCGGAGCAAATTACCTGTTAATGGTACATATTCTTGGACTGGCCCGACCGAACATTTCGTGGAGGTCGATTTACCACTCAGTGAGCAAGACGCCGGGTATCCAGAAACTCCACAAATGCACGTTGCATTATGGCTTCCAGAAGTCCCCCCTGATGTAAAAATACCAGTAATTGCAACAGTTCATCCATACTATGACTTTGGAGGAGAAGGTGCTCCAGGGGTTGGTGATGATTCAACTCCTAACACCGTTCCGGATGGAGGAGTGGGAGCATGGGTCTTGGATCAGTTTGTCCCCCATGGATATGCTTTGGCTCAAATTTCCACATTCGGTAGTGGTAAATCCACACATTGTCAAGACGTCAAAGGTCTTGGTGAGCAAATAGGTATACAAGCTGCAGTTCATTGGTTAGGTGAGCAAAATTGGTCGAATGGTAATGTTGGATTAATGGGTAAATCATATGCAGGCACTACTAACTGGGAGGCTGCACAAAATCCAAGTGAGCACTTGAAGACAATCGTTCCAATTTCAGGAAGTATTGGTGTACAACAAATGTTCTACAGAAATGGTAGTAGCGAAGCTCGTGCGGTGGGTTATGACCTCGCATATCAAGGAGCAACTAGTGACATGACTACAGATGATCTACGCATTTGTAGTGACGATATTTTTGGTCCAGCAATGCCAATCACTACGAGTTTGGGTGCAGAATTAGGTGGGGCTGATTGGTCAGATTATTGGGAAGAAAGATATCATCTTGGGGATGTCTTGCAAAATTACAATGGAAGTGTATACATTGTATGGGGCCTCCAAGATTGGAATGTAGATCCTTATCATGCTTTTCCGGCTTATCAAATGTTGCGCGATGCTGGAATTCACACTCGAGCTATTAGTGGACAATGGGCTCACAATTATGTCGATCAGCCTGATCGCCACGGCACTCTTGGGTCTGGATATGGAGCTGAAGCCTATCCAAATATGACACGTTTTGATTGGGCAGTTGAATTGTATGCTTGGTTTGAGTATTACTTGAAAGGAAATGGAAAGGAACCGGATGCGCATGTCCAGATTCAAACTAATGACGGCGGGTGGCATGTTGAAGAAACATGGCCACCCGAAGATTTGACTTGGGACTTTCAGGAATTGGACACTGCCGTAGCAGAGGGGACTAGAGTATCTGCAACATCTTCCACCTCCTTTGTTATGCCTGAATTGAGTGAGGGTATTCACATATCGGGTTTACCGACTTTGCATATATCGGCTACAGCGTCTACCTGCAATGGTGGCCAAATCTTTGCTACCATGTATTCAGATTCAACGGGCCTGCGTCTTGGACATGCTACGATGGATATGCGATATCGTGATGGAGGGTATGACGCAAAGTTCGTCGCTCCATTCCAAACATACACCATGCTCATGGAATTCAATCCACTAGATGTTAGATTATCTGCTGGCGATGCGATTCGGATAGAATTGACAGAATCTGGTGAAGATTACTTGCCTTCAACATGTGCTGCAGTTGGATTGACCGTTCACATTGATGAAACGTCAACACTAGGGCTCCCCATCATTGACCGACCCGATAATGATGGGCGCTGGTTCCACTCTCCACCTTGGTGGGAAGATCCAAACAATGCTGTTGGGTTGTAATTATCCCCAGAACTCACGAATTTGCTCTGCGCTTTCAAAATCTCCGACTTGTCTTGCAGTGATTTCTCCATCTTCATTCACCACAATTAGAGTGGGTGTATTTTTGATATCAATTGAAATTGCCAATTGTGATTCAACCATGAATGGGGCATCTACATTGTGGGTATCATTGGATTCGTCGACTTGTGTGTGCCAATCATTCAATTTCTCCCACGTGTTGTCCCCATCATCAGTTGAAATGACAATGAATGTTTCATTTGGCAACTCGCCGGTTACCTTGTGCATCACATCTCTACAAGGTGTACACCATGATGCAGAAAAGTGAATGATATACTTGGTGCCGAGCATATTGGATTTTGAATATGTTTGATTGTCATCAGCAGTTGCAGTCCAATCTGGTAATTGTTCAAAATCGGATGAATCACTATCTCCTCCAATACACCCCGAAAATCCACTTGAGAATAGTAGTAATGAAATCAGCGCCATATGGCATACATTTCTCTTCATGAATTCCGGCATGAATTTCAGTGTCATAATGCTATCTCAGCCTAATGGTCACAGCAAAACAGTTGTGAATGGTGTACTACTCCCCTGTACATGCGATTCACAGTATCCGTTTTTTTAGTCGCACTTTTACTCATTTTCACATCAAGTGTAAATCAGCCCTTTGAATTGGCTGAAATTGATGAACAGCATCGGTCTGATTCAAATTGCGAAAATGGGCAAGGTAATTCCTCGATAGACCGAAATGGCTGTTTGGATTCAGATGGCGATGGATTTTCAGACCCTGATGCAAATTGGACATTAGAACAAGGTGCCGATGCTTGCCCCTTTACTGTGGGGAAAAGTCGTGAAATTTTGAATGGATGCACTGACATGGATCGGGATTGGATTGCAGATATGATTGACCCAGACATTGACGGGGATGGAATTACTAATGAGTTTGAATTAATTTCATCGAGTTTGACCGAACGATTTGATCCTTATGACAAGGAATCACATCCTCCCGACTTTGATTTTGATTTAGTTCCCGATTTAATTGATGAAGACGATGACAATGATGGATGGCCAGATCGCGTAGAAATAGATCGTGGTTCAGATGAATTTGACCCGCAAGAAACACCTTTCAACATGTATTTTGGTACAACAACAGGTTTTTACTATCTCGGTGGCTTTTCGACATCAGATGAATTTACAACTGAAGGAACCGAAATTTCATTATCAGTTTTCATTGAAATTGCTACTGGCGAAATGGTCATACCGATTTTGCTGATACCATTATATCTTGCATTATTTGGCAAGCGCCGTCGCCATTATAATCGATTGTCAGAGGAGATTGATGGGGTCAAAGATTTCTCTGAATTAGCAAGGCTTGAAGTTGAAGTGAATCAATTTATCAAAGACAAAAAGATTCGTGTATATCATGGATTAATCCTGCGTAATTCGATAGAGCAACGTGAAACAGAACTTGGCTCGTTAGTCGAAAAGAATCCGAACAATTTATCTGAAGAAGAATGAAACAGGTCTTAACTCAAGGATTTGTTGATACATTTGATAACAATCCAGATTTTGCATTGACATATGCGCGTACTTGCTTTTGAGGATGGCGCAGATATCGCATTATTACTAGGTCAAAGTGGAGTTGAATTTAGCAACATCACATTTGAACAGCGATGGACAACAGAGAATGCAGTATCCATTATTCAAAACTTCAAGCCCGATGTGTTGCTTTTAGATCATTATATTCCACCAATATGTGGATTGGATGTTTTGCGGGCAATTAATGAAGCTGTATTGCATAATGAAAATCATCGTCCAAGAACGATTGTTGGGATGTCTTCAATGGCTGTAGCAAATCAGAAAATGCTTGAAGAGGGCGCTGATTTTGGTATAATCAAAGCAATGGTTGGAACTCTACCATTTTGGCCCCGAAATCATTCATCGTAAGGAAACCAATCTTCTTCATTTTGTGGACGATACCACCACTGACCTTCGTCGTCTTGCCACCATTCAGTACCATCTTCATCAACGCGGTATGTTTCATCTTCAGAATTTGTGGGTTCTTCTTCAATTTCGACACCCATTTCTTCTGCAATTTTACGCTTTAAGTCAGTAGCCTCATCCTCAACATCATGGAACACACGATGACCAGGTTCTTGTGAAGTCATAGTTTGGTGATCCCCAGCCGCAAGGGCTTCATCCGATTCTTTGAAGAAATCTTCAGCCATTTGTTGCCGATACTCTTCATACTCGTCACGGCCAAAAGAACCTGTGAATGAACCATCACGAGCCCGCATTAGTTCATCTAAATCTTGACGAGAACCCAGTTGTAATTCAGGTGCATCAGGTAATCCTTCACCATCATAGAACTCTTCTTCATCATCACCCCGTCGTATGAATGTCTTTCCTTCAGGATGAACATCTTCAATTTCTTCGATGAGGAGGTCATGTTCTTCATCATCAATTTGGTCTTCATCATGCGTTCGCTGAACAATTTTCACGAATCGCTCTAATTCCATGATGAGTTCATTACCAGAGTGGGCTTTTGTGATTTTTTCGAGTCGATTCAACAACCGATCATATGGTCTTCCTGCGAGTCCGCCGAGAAATCTCCCAAAGCCACCTTTCTTCGCCATGTCTTGAGCAACAGGTGGAACCCTTATTCACACTTACCGCTGCTATACCCTCGTGGTCGAATCGTGGTTGGAGGAGGCGGCAGGCGCCTACAATCGAGTATCTGCGAGTAAAAAAGATGGATATGCAGCGCTTATTTTGTTCCCAACAAAGCATCTTCAAACAATTTTGGATTGGGCTTTCGCCTCTCTTCCGGATGAAATTTTGATAGGCTTCGATCCTAATTTTGAGGCACCAATTGATCTAAGAGTTTTTGAATTTTTCACGGGTAATGAATGCCAAGATGAACTTTTCGCTGGCCAAGGTTACCAAGTTGGTGAACCCCATCTTGTTAATCGAGGTGATGCTTTTTCCGTCCATCATGTCCCTGAAGAATGGGTAGATGATTTATTTTCAATTAATCGTGGATCTAGAGGGGCACGATTCACACATTGGATGCACACGCATCCAAATTGTGTGGCTATACCTTCAGCAGCGGATGCAGATGCTGCACAACATACCTCCGGCATTGACATGATTCTTGGTATTGAGTTTTCTCCATCTGGCCTATTACCGTGGTTTGAAGATACTGAAGGGATTCGACGTCCACTAAGACCTGAAGGAGAAAAGAAGAGGGGCTGGGGAAGTTGGCGCAGAAAACATCGGAAACCAGTCCTTGGCCATGCACAAACTGGGCACAGTATTCATGGCTTGGAATTGATTGCATTTCATCGAACCGGTGTTGGTATTAATGTCATTCTAGTCGATGATGAGGGGTGGCCTCATGGGTTTGCTAGGGATGCTGAAAATAATCAGTGAATTTTTTGAAAAATTTCTTTCCGATAATGTCGCAACTCTTCGATACTTCCTTTAATGTCATCAAGGGCCCTATGCCCACTCGGTTTTCGAAACCCTTTGACATCTGGATACCAACGACAGGCAAGTTCCTTCACACTAGTTACATCGATGCTTCGATAATGAAAGAAATCTTGTAAATCTGGCATATGAGCCCTTAGAAATCGGCGATCTTGACCAATTGTGTTACCGCACAACAAACTCTGACCTGGGGTGCAATACTTATTCAGAAATTCTAAAGTTCGAATTTCAGCGGTTGCCATACTGATATCACTATCTCGAACTGCATCAATTAACCCATTTGCTGTGTGGTGAGTTACATTCCACTCATCCATTTTTTCGATTTCTTCTTCTGGTTGAAATATAACTAAATTTGGTCCCTCAGCGACAATATCCAATTCGCCATCTGTAACTAATGTTGCAATTTCGATGATTACATTTTCTTCAGGATCTAACCCGGTCATTTCGAGGTCGATCCATACTAGATTCCCGTCTGCCATGACTCTCTGTGTCGCCTGCCCATCCATAGCGATTCGCATTGTTACAATACGCAGGATTGTAAGCCAGACCGTGTGACACAATACCATGACCGAGTTACGAGAAGTGGGATTCATCGAACTTCTCCGTCGCAATCCAGTTTACAGACGATTGTGGTTTGGTCTTTCTATCTCAATGCTCGGAGAATGGTTTAGCACAGTTGCACTTTTTGTTCTAATATATACACTAACTGGATCAGAGTTGGGAATCGGTTTACTTTTCGTAATTCGAATGTTTTCTTTAGCTATTCCTCAAATATTCACAGGAATGTTGGCTGATCGCTTCAGTCGAAAATCGTTGATGATATGGTCAAACATTCTTTCAGCAGTAGCAGTTCTTTCACTTCTATTGGTCAATACTGAAGATGATGTATGGCTAATTTATGTGATATCCTCATTATTGATGGTTCTTCATGCTGTATTCATCCCTGCTGAAAATGCTTCAATTCCAAATATAACGGAAGACAATGAATTGTTGACTGCGAATGCTTTGAACAGCGGAACATGGAGTGCAGCGCTATGTTTGGGCGCTAGTATTGGCGGTTTTGTTGTTTCACTCTATGGCGTTGAAGTAGCCTTCATTGTCAACGCAATTTGCTTTGTTATTGCGGCAATCATGTATAGCACAATTACAATCCCTCAAGATCCGTTTGTTCCTAAACCGGGTGGCTTTTGGGCAAATACAACAGGGAATATTGCAGATGGGTTTAGAATTATTTTCTCCAACCCACCAGTTCGTAGGATCATTACCGCCAAAGCATTGTGGGCAATTTTTGGAGGCGGTTTGGTTTACATGTTGGTTTTAGTTAGCGACGATATTGGATTTGGAGATATTGCTGCTGGCGTGGGAATATTGTTTGCAGCCAGAGGCTTGGGAACTGGACTGGGGCCGATATTAGCGCGTTATTTGTTCAGAAATCGAACATTATGGCCATTCCTTATGGGGTGGTTAGTTAGTACTTGTGGACTAGCTTATGTTGCCATCGGTTGGCTACAGTGGTCACCTTGGATTGCGGTACTTGTGGTATTTGGTCATGCTGCCAGTGCTACAAATTGGGTACTTTCTACTGTTCTGTTACAGGAACGTAGTGAAGATGCTTGGAGGGGGCGTTTATTCAGTACAGATTTCTTACTGATGACAACAGTCAATGGTTTTTCCACACTTGCAGCGAGCTTAATGTTGGAATATACAGATGTAACTTTAAGGCAAGGAATCCAAATCTTTGCAATTCTACAAGTTTTGTCTGGGATAGTATGGATTGTATTGATGATGCCAGGTGAGAAGCGTTTTGCTCAGGCTACTAATTCATGAATCGTCTTCAATCAGGTTCGTCTATGGTAGACCTAGTCGATCAAGTTGATGAGCGCGGCAAAACGATTTCACCCACGCTTCCTGAAAATTGCAAAAATTTTCTTATCGATATTGATGGGACTATTTGTGAAGATGTCCCAAACGAGGAACCCGAACGAATGGTCACGGCAGAATGTTTTGATGGTGTAGTTGAACACATCAATCGCTGGTATGATGAAGGGCATCGAATTTGCTTTTTCACGAGTCGTACTGAAGATCATAGAGAAGTTACTGAAAAATGGCTAGCAGATCATGGTTTCAAATGGCATTCATGCCTCTTTGGAAAACCCCGTGGTGGGAATTATCATTGGATTGATAATCACATAGTAAGGGCCACTAGATTCCAGTCGAAATTCACAGATTTTGTTAAGCGTTGGGCAGAAGTTGAAGTCTTTGATGATGATGATGATGGTGATGATTAAAATAGACTATTTGTGATAATCAAGTCAACAACACCCCTCTTCTCGCATAGGTGCAGCGATGAAAGACACTCGATCAATATCACGTGTATTTTTCAATTTTTCAAGCACGCTTCGGATTGATTTAGCAAGGCCAGTAATTTGCATCGTATCGACACATGTGTGACTGTTTGTAAGGCAGTTATGATGGTATGATGATATTTTTAGTGCATGCGAGTGCCGTAGATCAATTAATTTGTTTTCGATTCCATGTTGATAATAGATGACCATTGTCCCATCAACTTCAACATTGTCATCCATCGTAACAATATCTCCTCTCTGGGTGGCTTCAAAGAAATGGACACTGGCATCTCTGAGAAACATGCTTCGGTTTTTGTATCCTGATAGTTCAATCAACGAATCAAGTTGTGCTGCAAATTTTTTGTCTGTGCTGAATGAAAGTACACGGCTCATGAGACAACCACAAAGTAAGAATTAATAACATTTTTTAAATATGTATTAACAAACGGCAATTCATGACTGAAGCACCAATGCTCTATGCTGCCCTCACACTTTCAATTGCGCTAATATGCGGACTGCTCCCCATTTTTTCAAAAATAAAAGAGGATGTTAGCAAGTTGAAAATGCTAACTGGTGTTGCTGCTGGAATTATTATTGCATCTGCATTGTTAGTTGTCATACCGGAAGGTTACGAAATTGCTACAGAGGATGAGCACGATGAGCACGATGATGAAGCCTCAATAGCTGGTTCTATTGCATTAGTGATGCTTGAAGTCGATCACGGTGAAATAAACGCATCACAAGCGATAGAAGAAATCGAAGTGTTGGTTGGGGGTCATGATGATCATGATGACCATGATGATCATGAGGATGAAGAATCACATGATGAAAATAATTCTGAAGAACCTCTTTCAGAGTCTGTGCTCCATGTAATTGAAGAAGTAGAAGAGGGAGAAATAACTGCCACTGAAGGTTTAGAGGAAATCGAGGAAATAATCACAGAGCATTCTCATGAAGAACATTCTCATGAAGAAGAAGAAGAACATGAAGAGCATGCTAATGGGCTGATTTTAGGTGGTGCAATTCTTTGTGGATTTTTACTAATGCTAATCCTTGAGGGGTCAGGCATAGGTCATGCAGTACACGAAGAACATCACGATCATTCACATGACCACAATCATGGCCATGTTCATCACAGCTCACCAGGATGGTTACTAGTTCTCGGACTTACTCTACATTCAGCCACAGATGGCTTAGCAATAGGGGCTGCGGCAGCATCAGGCAGTGCTGCTATAACTGCAACCATCGTTTTTGCAGTTTTAATCCACAAAGGACCGGCCGCTTTTAGCCTAGGAATATTTTCTATGCACGAGAGAGAAAAGCGCAACGATTCAATTAGAGATGTTGTGATATTTTCACTTGCGACCCCGGTTATGATGATGTTGGCATTTTTCCTCTTTGAAGATTTAGATAATTATCTAATTGGTTTAGCCATGTTATTCTCTGCAGGAACCTTCCTTTACATTGCAACAGTTGACACACTCCCTGATATTCACAATCCAGAGTCTGGGAAAAAGGCGATGTTTCATGTCCTTTTAGGAATCATTATTCTTACAATATTGCTTATGGTAGCAGATACATTAGATTTAGGGCATCAGCATTGAAGTTACATAATTGCATGTGATAACGAATTATAGTGACCATCCTCTGCGCATTTCATGCGCACGGCAATTTGTGCAATTTTCTTAACGTTGCTTCTTGCAATATTACCTTTGAATTCAATTGATTATTCAGAAGTGCTATCCGATGAAATGGAATTGAGTTTGAGTGCGAGTAGTGATGTCCCATCATCCTCAAATTTCACAACAGTGTTTGAATTAGATATTCCGGAAGATGGTAAGTTCAACAATGAAGATATTTTGTATTCCACAGATAATAGTGCAAATATCGATTTCACATTTGATCAAGTTGCTTATTATTTAGAATTACAAAGGCTAGGTGAAGACCGAATTTGGGTTTGGGTTTCATTTCCAGCCTTAACTACAGACGCTAGTGAATTAGGTGTCCCGACCTTTGCATCAGGGGCAGAATTCAATCAATTACTGACAAATGTCCGCATCGAATCGAATCACCCGAACTTGACTAACCTTGGAACAATTGATACAGGTGTGATTGAGTTCTGGGGAACTAATTATGCTGCTTCAAATGCACTTGCAGTCCCAAATGCCAACGGCTCAAGCTATGACTTTGGTGATACATCAAATACGAATGAAGCCGGGTATGGAAGCATGCAAATACACGATTATGAATCGGGAGAGACTTTGTTTTCTTACAGTGCTTGGGGGTATGCAAGTGGAGGCGGAAGTGACGATTTAGGAATTGGAAATAATCCTGATTCCGCTGGTAATCCAGATTGGACTTTTTCTGGTAGTGCAAAAGGCTATGATTTGAGGACACTTTCAGTGATGGTCCACCCTGGCCCAATTCCTACAGAACTAATGTTCAGCATTGAATCACCAGATTCACATCAAATTGTTCAGAGGGATGACTACAATTGGGGAACTTTTCCAGTTCATGGTTCAACTCTATACACTGCTGATTTAATTGAAGGGCGCTATACTCCATTGGATAATGGTACACCTTCTGAATGGAATTTTGTATCAACTCCAATTGGTTTCAATTTTTATGGTACATTGGATGTTCCAGTTGGTTGGCACCGGTTGGACCTTCGTTTCATTAATGATGGCGTTTTTGTTGATTCAATCATTATTGAACCAGTAGGTGTAGGTGAAGTATTCATAATATCAGGACAGTCAAATTCTGCGAACTTCGGTGAATACCCCCTCACTCCAACAGATACACGTGTCAGTACTTGGGGGCCAGAAGGTTGGCGCTTTGGGCACGACCCTCAACCCGGGGCGACAGGTAACAGTGGATCTCCTTGGCCAGTGGTTGGTGATTTGTTGACCTCTAGATACGATGTCCCAGTGGGATTCTTGTCAGTGGGATATGGTGGAACGCAGGTAGATAGATGGGTACCAAGTGCCAATGACCTCTTTTACCGAATTACGGATGCACTTGATGCCGTTCAACCTAGTGGCGCACGAGCTATTCTTTGGCATCAAGGTGAGAGTAATGCAGGGGGAACATCAACTGAAGATTATGCTGAAATGCTTTCTGCAGTAGTCCTTGGTAGTCGAAACCACATCGGAGATGAGATACCTTGGCTTGTTGCTAGAGTAGGTTTTACACCCTCAGCTAATCCAGTAAAATCAGGATGGATTGTTGAGGGGCAAAATACAGTTATTGATGCAGACCCATTGACCTATGCAGGCCCTTATACAGATGATCTCAATGGTTCTGAATGGCGCTATGATTTGATACATTTCAATGAAGCAGGATTGCGTGAACATGCATCTCGATGGGATGCACGAATTGCTACAGCAATGACTGACTTATTACACATAATTGAGGATACAGATGGTGATGGAATTTATGATGATGATGATCTCTGCCCTCAGACTCCAACTGGAATTGATATATTCACAGATGGTTGCAGTGAAGAGCAGCGTGAACCTGGCAGTACAATAGATTCGGACGGTGATGGGATTATGGACAATTCTGATTATTGCGCCAATACAACCACAGGACAATCAGTGTATGCTGATGGTTGTAGTGACCATCAGCGAGACGGTGATAATGATGGAATTTCGGATGCAGATGATCAATGTCCTGGATTTGATGATGGTATAGATGCAGATAACGATGAAACTCCTGACGATTGTGATGACCTTTTGGATTCAGATGGAGATGGCGTTGCAGATACAGATGACTTATGTGCAGGTTTTGATGATACAATTGACGTTGATGCGGATCAGTATCCCGATGGTTGTGATTTCATTATTGACAGTGATTTTGATGATATTGCAGATGAAAATGATCAATGCCCTGGATTTGATGACTTTGCTGACATGGATTTGGATGGTATAGCGGATGGTTGTGATTCTTTAATTGATTCAGATGGAGATGGTCGTGCCGATTTTGCAGATTTATGTAATGGTCATGATGATTCAATAGATGAGGATCAAGATGACATCCCGGATGGATGTGATTCATATGTTGGGGCAGAAGGAAATGAAAAATCTGATTCTGTTTTGATGCAAGGTGGATTGGCCTTGGCAGCGATAATGCTGGTGATTCTTCTTACAGTAATTTCACTTACTTTTTTGCGTAAAGGAAAATCAAGCAAAATAAGAAGGACACCCCCCAGTGATAACACTATTTTCTCAATTGAAACTGGCCCTGACCCTGCAATTGATGGTGTTTGGAATGAGGGTGATGAGTGGCTAGAACGCCCTGAAGGAAGTGGAATTTGGTATAAGCGAAATCAGGAAACAAGACGTTGGAATTTACACGAAACCAATGAGTGAATCCAATTGAGCAATGGAAGTAGGCCCTCCCGGATTCGAACCAGGGTCGTGGGATCCAGAACCCCACATGATGGACCGCTACACCAAGGGCCTAAGCAAGCCTGCGATTGGTCGCCCTTATTTCAACGCAACCGCTTAAGGGCTGCCCCTACTAATGCCAATATGGGAATCGTTGACCCAAATCCTGGAACACCAAGAATGCCCTCATCTTTTTCTAAATTTAGTGATGCTTCTTGAAGTGTAAATGAATCTCCAATAGTTCCATCAATTCGATGATGAGTGAAACTAAGTTCCCGTGAATCGCCATGGTATACCAAGCGTGTCCAACCATATGTTGAATTTTCTCTCCATGCACTCCATTCGGGTTGAGGCTCATCAAGATCTTCGTAAGCTGAACGACCAGCAATTCCAATCACAAGATGGATAGGGCCTTCTCCCTGTGAAAATCGAGTTCCATCATCGACACCTTCAGATTGAGTCACTTCACCGATAACAGGCCATGTTCGTTCATAGAAGTGGTCGTGGCCAGCAATTACAAGGTCAACTTCTTGCTCAACATAGAGGGTTTCCAATGCGGTTCTCAATTCCACTTCAGATCCATGGTAACTGTTACTAGAATACATTGGTTTATGGCCATAAATAATGATAAATGGCCTTTCTTCTCGATTTTTATTTGCAGTGATCAAATCATTTTCTAACCAAGCATATTGCTCACTACCGAATTCAAAATCATGCTCTGTGGACATGAAAATCATATGTATGCCGGGTAAATCCCGACTGTACCAGAAAGTTTCAGATTCAATTATGTTATCTGAATCAAATCTATGTTCATAGGGGGAGAACTCGTACCCCGGCTCATTTTCATGATTACCAACTGCGGTAACCCAAGGAATGGATGTCATACTGTCTTCTTGGATTTGGAACCAATTATCCCACGCAGTTTGCTCGCCATCTGCGTATGAAATATCTCCGGAAATAGTTACCATTTGTGTATTTTGATCCGCAAGGATAGCATCGCTAACATCAATTGCTTCAGAAGAGTCTCCATGATCTGCAATAGATATCCATGAGAAATGATTAGCAGTGGGGTCGATTGTTGTAAATGTGTAGGATTCAGACCATTGGTTACTTTGTCCAACTCGATATGTAACTTCTTCTCCAATGGGTAAATTTTCCATTTTCGCCAGATGGAATGCCATGTCATGATTGTAGCAGTAAGATTCTCCAGTTGATGCCCCGTCCCCATTTGAAGAAGACCATTCTACTTCTGCATTAGCACGGGCATTTGTAGCCCAAATAACATTCATCTCTGAGTGGTCATCAGTCATCTGTAAGTGTATTTGTACAGGGGCTGTACTACCCGTCAATGTACCGGGACATTCTTGTAAAGCCTCATTCAAATTTTGAGCATGTGCTAATGGTATTAGCAGCAGTAGAACGAGTAGTGGTACCAGTCCCTTCACAGTTGCGCGTGAGGCTTGGGCTTCTCAAGCCTTGCCTCTGAAACGAGCATTTATTGTTTCCAAACTACTTGCTGAAGGGCGCATTAAGTCATCATCAACTTCTGAAAGAGGTGTGTTTACTAAGCACTGATCTTCAGTTGCAGTTGCTTTACTCGGGTCAAAATATAGTAAACCAGTTACGTGTTTATTTTCAGACTCTGCTTTGTGTAATGCATTCAATGCAGCCATAGCATCTGATGGGTTGTGATCTGAGCCTATTGTCTCAAGTCGGAGAGTACTACCATCGAACAGAGTAATGTCGTGATATTCACCGTCTGGTGCGGCTGCAGATTCAATTGGAGATTGGTTTGGGATGTAATCATAAGCATGTAGTTCAACATCATTGTCTTTGACATATGTGTAGGAACGAAGACTCTCATCGTTGTTGTTGAATGTAACACAAGGGCTGATTACATCAATCAATGCGAAGCCTTTGTGACTCATAGCTGCCTTCATCAAAGCAGTCAACTGCTTTTTTGAACCACTAAATGAACGTGCTACGAATGTGCAGCCCAAATTAATAGCTAATTTACACAAGTCAATTGGTTGGTGTTCATTAGTCGGCCCTTTCTTTTTCTTACTCCCCTTGACTGCAGTAGCACTGTATTGTCCTTTAGTTAAACCATATACTCCATTGTTTTCAAGGACGTAAACCATATTGAGATTTCTTCGTACAGCATGAATAAATTGTCCAATTCCAATACTTGCAGAATCTCCATCACCTGATACTGCCAGGAATGTCAAACCACGGTTACCCATTGCAGCTCCTGTGGTTACTGCTGGCATTCTACCATGTACTGTATTGAACCCATGTGATTTTCCAAGGAAATATGCCGGAGTTTTTGACGAGCACCCGATCCCACTCATTTTAGCAATCTTTTCAGGTTTCAAACCATTTTCCCATGCGGAATTGATGATGACACTACTGATTTGGTCATGCCCACATCCAGGGCAAAGAGTTGATTTCCCACCCTGATAGTCTACCTTTGGTAAATCGATTACATTTAGTTTGATAGTCATTGACCCACCTCCTTCAATACATCTTTGATTAGTTCCGCATAGTGCCTTGCCCTTGGTGGCATTCCATCTGAATATGCGGCACTATGGACCTTCGGAATAAGTTCGTTCGGTAATTCACGTCGGAGGATTCCATACAGTTGTCCATCTCGATTGATTTCAAGGACAATGATAGTTTCATGTTCGCGAATAAATTGCTCAACAACAGGTGAAAGTGGTAAGGATCGAACTCGGCATTGACTGACCTTTCGACCAATTTCATGCTCAAGAATATCATCGATCTCCTGAATTGAATTCTCCATTGAACCATAGTAGATTATCCCTATTTCCTTTTCAAATTCATCCCTTAGAACGGGTTGTGGTAGCCACGTTCTTGCGTTATCCATCTTGCGTTTGAGCCGAGCCATCAAGGCATGATACACATCGGGTTTTTCCGAATAAATTCCATCTTCATCGTGTCCAGTACCTCTGTAAAGAATAGGGTCTAATCCCGAACCAGGTAACGTTCGGTATGGAATCCCGTCACCATCAACATCGCGATATCTACCATAGTTCTCAATAGCATCCAATTCTTCTTGAGTCCGAATTACTTTACCTCGGTCCATTGGAGTCTGTGGATACTCAAATCCTTTACACGCCCATCGATTCATACCTAAATCGAGATCACTAAATCCAAAGACAAGTGTTTGCAATCTTTCTGCTACGTCAAATGCCCTCCACCCAAATTCAAAACATTCTTCCATTGACCCCGGGATGAGTACTGGATGTGTTGTATCGCCGTGACTGGCTTCATACAGCATCGCCAAGTCACCTTGTTGGGTACGCGTAGGTAATCCAGTGGATGGTCCGGTACGATTTACGTCCCAAATGACTCCTGGGACCTCAGCAAAGTAGGCAAGACCAATGAATTCTGACATTAATGAGATACCAGGGCCCGATGTTGCAGTCATTGCGCGAATGCCTGACCAACCACCGCCGACAACCATGCCTGCCGCTGCTAACTCATCTTCAGCTTGTACAACTGCGCACAGGTGGTCTCCGTTTTCATCAGAGCGAAGTTCAGGAATGTATGCAATGATTCCCTCCGCCACACTGCTACTTGGTGTAATTGGATACCAAGAAAGAAGGCCAACTCCACCATAATGGCACCCTAATGCCACAGCTTCGTTTCCATCAACAAGGAATGTATTTTCATCTTTATCACGCGCTTGAATTCTGAATGGTATTTCACTAGTTTCGACATTCTCCGATGTCCAATTACGTCCCATTGAAATAGCCTGAAGATTTAGATCGATTGCTCGCTCTTTACCTTTGAACTGACTCGCAGTTGTCGCTTCAAGAACAGTTTGATCCAATTCAAGAATCTCTGCTAAAACTCCAACATAAATCATATTTGCAATCATTCTAGCGAGTTTCGGATTCAATTCTCTTGCCATTTTTGTCATAGGAACACCGACGACAGTACAATCATCCCGTTCAACAGGCATCTTGACATTTGTATTGTAAATAATGAGTGTGTTTGGGAGACATTCAGCCACATCATTTTCCCAAGTTGCTTTGTTCATTAGAATCTGGATGTGAGTACGGTCTGCAGGGGCTTGATATCCATTATCACTGACTCTGACAATATACCATGTTGGCAATCCAGAAATATTGCTTGGAAACAAGTTTTTCCCACTTACTGGAACACCCATGTCAAACATTGTTTGTAGAAGAATTAGGTTCGCAGATTGAGACCCTGTCCCATTTGCTGTCGCGATGTTCAATTGGAAATCGTTGACAATCCGTTTCATCGGTGTCTTTTCTCCTCGTTGGGGGGGCGTAGCCCCCCTCGCACGTAGCGTGACCCCGAGTCGGCCCGATAATAGGTATTGCCATCGCCCTCCCTACTGCATGACGAATAAAATCATCTTCGCAGTGTATCGATTATGTTATTTCTAAAGGCGCTCTTGTTCAAAAATTCTTCAACCCCTCCTTTCCGCTGCGGTTTTGAAGGAGACCGGAGTCGGCTGCCTCATGGCATCCGACGCGCTCAAGCAAGCATGGGATTCTGCACAAAAGAAAATTGACAAAGGTGAAGCTGAATCTGCCCTCGAAATACTGCGTACAGACGCAGCCGATGATGCAGCTCTCAAAGAAGTTACAACTTGGCGAATTGCAGGAGATGCGAAGGCACATCTTGCTCGTGAATCTGGTATCAAGAAAATGTATAGAGATGCTGTAAATCATTATGAACAGGCCCTCAAATGCAACCAGAATGACAAGAAATCCCGTCGTGCTCTGAATAGCCTTCGATCCGAGATGGATGGCTTAGGTATTAGGGCCGGTGGTAAGGCCGTTTTTTGGGATGACGGTGCTCCAACGTTTGTCGGTTTAGTTGCCTTTGTAGTCGTAATTGGATTGCTATTAGTTAGTTTGAAGGTTATTCCTGATTATTTGGCAGAGGAGGTAGAATATGATGCAATTATTGAGATTGAGTTGTATCCCGATGCTGCCCCAAAAACAGTTGCTTCGTTCAAAGAGCATGCTGCTGAAGGTCGGTATGATGGTATTGTTTTTCATAGAATCATTGATGGATTTATGATACAAGGTGGTGACATTGAGAATGGTGATATCGCATCAGGATGGTCCTCGGCAGGCACAGGTGGATATTCTGCGATATATTACAATCAAGGTCAGCAAAATGACATGACATCTTGGACAATGCCCGATGAATTTGATTCAAGTTATAGGCACGCCCCGGGCATTCTTGCAATGGCTAATTCAGGGCCTAATACAGGGGGTAGCCAGTTTTATCTTGTGGATAAGGATAGTACACCTTCTCACTTAGATGACAAGCATTCAGTATTCGGATTAGCAGTATCGGGCGAATGGATGGGTGATGAAATGAGTGGAATTAATGTAATTGATCACATTAGCACAGTACCAGTGGATGAAAGCAAACCTACATCTCAAATCCCAACCATTCAGAAAGTAGAGATTAATGGCGATCAAGCAACTATGTACATCAATTTGTTGGATGAAGATGGAAATCGAGACGGGTCGAATAGTCTGCCTGGTTTCTCAGTTATGGCAAGCATGGGTACATTGATGTTGGCAGCAGTGGCCATTCGTCGTCTGTGAAATCCACACTGGTAAACAATGAGGTGTTTTGATGGTAGCACAAGATTTGTTTGGAGCAGTACGCACATTCACTACGCATGATGGGTCTACTGCATCTTTTGCTGATTTGCATGTAATTCAAGAATCTGGGATTTGCAACCTTTCAAAATTGCCATGCACGATTCGGGTTTTACTTGAAGCAGCACTTCGAAATTGTGATGGATTTTTAGTCACAAAGGAAGACGTTAATCGAATAGCATCTTGGTCCCCAACACAGACTCCCTCTGAAGTCCCTTTCATGCCTTCACGAGTTATTCTTCAAGATTTCACAGGTGTACCTGCTGTTGTTGATATTGCTGCGTTACGTGATGCAATGGTCGCTTTGGGCGGTGATCCAAAGAAGGTCAACCCCCAGGTGCCAGTTGATTTAGTCATTGACCATTCAGTGCAAGTAGATGTTTCGGGACTGTTCCCTGAAGCGAGAGAAAAAAACCTTGAAATTGAATACAAGAGAAATATGGAAAGGTACCAATTCCTAAAGTGGGGGCAACAAAGCCTTGACAATTTCCGAGCAGTACCTCCAGGTAGAGGAATTGTTCACCAAGTGAATTTGGAATGGATCGCATCCGTGGCTCGTGCAGAAGATGGAATGTGGATGCCCGACACTCTTGTTGGAACTGATTCCCATACAACGATGATTAATGGATTAGGAGTTCTTGGATGGGGTGTTGGAGGAATTGAGGCTGAAGCAGTAATGCTTGGTCAACCAATTTACATGCTTCTTCCTGAAGTAGTTGGATTTGAACTCAAAGGCTCTCTTAAACCAGGCGTTACTGCTACAGATATGACTCTGCACATAGTGCAGATGTTACGCGAGCATGGTGTAGTTGGTAAATTCGTTGAATTTCATGGAGAGGGAATGTCATCACTAACCTTGCCAGATAGAGCTACCATTGCTAATATGGCCCCAGAATATGGTGCGACTTGCGGCTTCTTCCCTGTTGATGAAATCACGCTGGAATATCTTCGCTTATCTGGTAGAGATTCGGGGCACATAGAGGATGTGAAGAGGTATTTTAGTGCCCAGGGAATGTTCTATGATTCCGAAACTCCCACACCTGATTTCACCTCTTCTCTTTCACTTGACTTGTCCTCAGTTGAACCTGCAATGGCGGGCCCTAAGCGACCTCAGGATAGGGTGGAACTTTCTGAAATGAAAGCACACTGGAAGAAATCATTGAATGCACCAGTTGGCCATTCAGGTCATGGGGTAGACCAGAGTAATAATGATGCAAATGTTCAGGTTGGAGATTACAAATTGAAACATGGCGACATCGTCATTTCTGCTATTACATCCTGTACGAATACGAGTAACCCATCAGTGATGCTTGGTGCAGGAATCCTAGCACGTAACGCATTGGGGTGTGGGTTAAGTATAGCACCATGGGTGAAACCTAGCCTTGCACCTGGAAGTCGAGTTGTGACAGAATATTTTGATCGTGCAGGCTTAACAGAATCATTGAATGAATTGGGATTCCATAATGTGGGCTATGGTTGTACGACTTGTATTGGCAATTCAGGTCCACTCGATGAAGCGATTGAAAATGCTATTGACGAAGGAAACCTCATCGTTGGTTCAGTGATATCAGGGAATAGAAATTTTGAGGGGCGAGTTCATCAGAAGGTCAAAGCATCATATTTAGCAAGCCCACCTTTAGTTGTGGCGTATGCTATTGCAGGGACTCTTAACATTGATTTTGATGAAGACCCAATCGGTCATGATTTTAACGGTAATCCTGTGATGCTAGCAGATATTTGGCCTTCAGATCAAGAAATTCGTGAAACAATGGCAGTTGCGATTACACCAGAGATGTTCAATGAGCGATACTCCACCGTCATGAATGAACCTCGTTGGAATGCCATACCCTCTGCATCAACAGATCTTTACCCTTGGAATGAAGAGAGCACATATGTACGTCTCCCTTCATTTTTTGAGGGAATCCAAGCAGAACCTGCCCCCATTTCCCAAATTAAAGGGGCGCATGTATTATTGAAGTTAGGCGATAGTGTGACAACAGATCATATTTCACCCGCGGGAGCTTTCCCCCATACGGGGCCTGCAGGTCAATATTTGGTTGACAACGGAGTCGCACCGAGAGATTTCAATTCGTTTGGTAGTCGTCGTGGTAATCATGAGGTGATGATGCGTGGTACGTTTGCTAATGTTCGTATCAGAAACCAATGTGCACCGGGTACAGAAGGTGGTTACACTACTCATTTCCCTTCAGGAGATGTTCTGAGTGTTTACGATGCATCCATGCAGTACCAATCAGAAGGAACTTCCTTGGTGGTATTAGCAGGAGAGCAATATGGCACAGGTTCTTCTCGAGATTGGGCTGCTAAAGGGACACTTTTACTTGGAGTAAAAGCAGTCATTGCCACCTCGTTTGAACGAATCCACCGTTCCAATCTTGTTGGCATGGGGGTCCTACCTTTGACATTCCCGCATGGAGAAAATGCTGACAGTTTGAATTTAGATGGGACTGAAACTTTTGATATACCTGCAAGTGCGGATTTAATCCCCTTGAGTGAGATACCTGTTGTAGTAACAAAGAGAGACGGTTCAAAAATTGAATTCAATGCAGTAGTACGATTAGACACACCTGTTGAAGTGGAATATTATCGCAATGGTGGAATTTTACAAACTGTGTTGAGAAATCTTTCAAAGTCGTAAACCGACATTTCCATAGTCCCATGTTCCGTGTGGTTCAAAGACCGTTTGCAGTCAGAACCGGTTGATGTCGACATTGAAGGGCCCCGTGCGTTTTCGATTTCGACGTCCAGAAGATGACGTTGATGTCTTAATTCAAGGCGATATTGAATGGGTTGAGGCATTACGGAGTGACTTGGGTTTGGCTGACGTTGGCTGGATCCAACCAATTGCAGCAACCGGCCGTACTGCACCGAATCCTAGTGCTGAAGAAAGTGACAACGATGATGAGGGTTATGAAATAACAGAGGAAGATTCAGTACTTCTCGAGTCTGATACTGAGCCTGTTTTACCAGGTCCACCTCCAGATCCAAGTAGAATTCCTGTTGTTAGAAGAATTGTTGGGAGCATGGATTTGGATGAGGAGATGGAAAAGTTAGGGATTGAGAGCCCCAAGTCCCCTACTGCCGAGGAGTTATCTGATTTACTTTCAGAAATGGATGAACCTGAACCAATTACAACTCAAGTTTCTACAGACCCAATTGCAGAGGCATGGCTACAGCGATTGATGAAGATTGCAGTTAGAAAATTTGGTGTGACCGCCATTCCAGTAGAGGTGATTGATAGTGCTGCTTGTGAGCAGTTAGAACGTTCCGGAACTGAATTGGAGATATGGCTTGAAGGTATGTGGAGATTAGGGAAATTGGTCAAAGTGCATGGCGGTGGCCGCTTCGGATATGGTCCAAGTCCTAGGTGGCTAGAGGCAGATTAAAACCCCCCTATATTCCAATGATTTGGCGACCATTGAACAGAAGCACTAGTTCATACATCAAACGACTCACTGCGACCCATTAGTGCGTGTATGCTTCACGCGCACGCGAGGGGAACTATTGAATAGCGTCGTTTGAACCGGGGGACTGCGTGGATAACATGTTGAATCAACATAGAGACTTGAATAGAGCGCGTGTGCGCAGCTTGACATTGGTAATTTTGATGCTAGGATCGATATTCCTTTCGTTTGCCCCAGCAGTAACAGCAAGCCATGTCGAGACGTACAATACGCAGAGAAACCCGATTGCCATTGCTTCTGGTGATTTAGATTGTGATAATGACCCAGATATTGTGACTGGTAGTGAAATGGGAATGTTCCTTTCCGTCCTTTACAACGATGATGGAGATTTCTCCGAACGTAGCGACATCAGAGTTTCTAACAATAATTCACGACGTGCAACATGGTTCGATCTTGCTGACGCTTCTGATGTTGCAATTGGTGACATTGATGATGATGGAGCAAATGATATCATTTATTTCCAGCAGAATGTCTGGGTTGCTGGTGCTTCAGCACCCCCGCAGGGCAATGTCACAATCATTTCAGGTGATTGTGGAAGCGATGTTAGTGAATGGACACAATCCACGCCAATTACAGTGTCCCCCTTCCTAATTGGTATGGAAGTAGCGGATGTCAATGATGATGGTAAATTAGACATTGTCACTCTAGCAATTGACGAAACTCAAACCAATATGGAATTGATGATTATGCGGGGTCCTAACCCTACCCAGCAAACCAGCCAATCCGTGACCAATATACCATTGACAACATCCTATTACTATTCAATGGCCCTAGGAAATTGGGGCGAAACTGTACAAGGCGGTGGTCTTCCGGGACAAACTGGAGATTGTGAAGACCTTGATGTTTGGATGATGTCTTCGCCACCGTACAATGGGCCACAAACTGGTTTTAGTGCAGGTAATTTCGACAATCTAACAGTTCTTGAGTACAATTGTCTTACCAATACATTCGAAAATCCAACAACAAGTACGACTGGTACTCACGTTTTCCCATTGAACAGTAACGACTGTCCTTGCTTTGGTTTTGACGTTGCAGATACAGATAATGACAACGTTGTCGACATGATTGCTGGTGTAGAAGGTTGGCAACAGAATATCACTTACGCTACAAGATCTGCCGCAGGTGCAAACTGGAATGTTGGCAATAAGGCAAACATTGGCCAATTCGTTGGAGCAGATGTAACCATTTCCGATATTAATCAAGATGGAAGCCCAGATTTCCTTGTACCTACTGAATTGACAGTATCATCAGTCAATAGTGCAGGTTCTGGTCAACAACGCTCTTTGACAACAGATAACTTGCGTGACATCAACACAGTCAACATCATTTTGAATGATGGTAATGGAAATTATCTCAGTCCACAGACTTTCAATGTAGGGCGTCGACCGACGATGGTAATTGCCGATCAATTTTCTGGTGGTCCAAACAGTGCATTAGATTTAGCGGTGGGTCAGAAAGATTATGCATACACATATTCAAACGGAGCAATGTGGATTGATTCGAAAGGATGGGCTGGATCTCTTGACACAATTTCTATTGTTGAACTAGATTCCGAAGATGTCGGAATTGGTGGAGTGACCGTCT
>JASLKH010000008.1 GCA_030747675.1 Candidatus Thalassarchaeaceae archaeon
CGGGTGAGCCACGTCTTGTGCAGGCATAGGCGGTTGAGCCACGGATTTTGCAGGCTTAGGCGGTTGAGCCACGTGTTGTGCAGGCATAGGCGGTTGAGCCACGTGTTGTGCAGGCATAGGCGGCTGAACAATCTGAGGTTGCCTCATCATCATTTGTTGTTGTTTGATTTGTTGACGTAAATATGCTCGAGTTAAGCCACTTTGTTGAGGAAACCGAGGTAACTGAGTAGTTTTCCCAATTCCTCCGATATAAGCACCAGCTAATCCAGCTAAAGCAACAGCAATTGACATGCCCAAAAATAATTCTTTGAAATATCCCTCTAACAAATCAATCAAGGATGCACCATCAATAGCAGCAATTATCATTAGACAAAAGCATGAAAGAAATACTCCAAGGGCATTCCCTCCTGATCCAGAAATTAAATTATATTTCAAAGATTCAAATTTGGGGCCGAGAATCATTGAGATAAAGAAAGAGAAGAAAACACTACCAATGAAATAGAATGCTAATATGATCCCAACCATCAGACCCCCTACCAAATCACCTTCTCCACTAATTTCTCCCCAAAGAAACATACCCATACCAGTTGATGAAGAAAGCATGACATGAGTTAGACAAGTTGTCCAAAAGTAATCCATATCGTTTTTGTCTTGCATATTTGTTTCAAAAAGCATCTGATTAATGAACTCTCTTCAGCACGGAAGACCTTTGAATGTAGACACTATGGGGTATATTGGTGGCAACATGAGTGAAGAAACGGGATGGGAGCCTGCGCAACACCTTGTTAACGTCAGCGAAGTAGAATCAAAGGTGGCGACCATTATCGAAGAGGATTCATTGGATGTTATCAATTCCATGTCTTCTACAGATGGGTTAACTACAAGGCAGGCAAAAATGGCACGCAATCTTCGAGGAGAATTACGAGTAGATACTACCTCTGAGGAGCAAAAAAAGATTATTGCAACTTATGACTATGCAATTTGGGCTGTCGTCGGTACACTCACAATTTTGACATTTGTTGGATTGTGGAATTTCCTTGGTATTTTCCAATAACCCGTGACTTTGAGTTAGTTCCATTGTGGAGCAGGGCGAGGAGGTTGTCGCTTTTTTCCAGTTACGAAAATAGCGATTATTAGTAGAAGAATAATTCCTACTAAAGCCCCCAAAAGAAGTATTTTGGGATTTCCGAGTATGGATTCCTCATCATTACTTCCCGTTTCTTCACCTATGTCGGGATCTGTTAGTTCTGGAACCGGTGGGGGTGGTGGATGCCATACAATGTATGATACTTGCCAAGTTCGACTTGTTTCTCCACGTTCATCGGCAATTGTAACTGTGTAATTCCATGGCCCTACTGTGGCATTCATTGCGCAAATTTCAGCCCCAAATCCTTCTGATACACCCTCGCACTGGTATGCCTCCTCCTGGTAATGAAGTGAATCACCCTCTATGATTGTCCCATTTCGATACCATGTGATGTTCAAATCAAGTCGATCCAAACTATCTTGATCCAAATTGATGGCGATAGATAGATTCAATGAATCCTCTGTAGCATTTAGAGTCATTACACTACCAAATGGTAAACTATCTACAAAAGCCCCTCTGTACAATACTTCATCAATTTCTCCATTACAGTTTTGATCGATTCCATCCCATCTTTCACTAGCATCGGGTCGAATTTCAGAATTATTGTCATCACATTCTTCGAACCATCTGAAACCATCCAAATCTCCATCCAAATCTGGATTTAATGGGTCGGTGTGAGTTACAAAAACCTCTTCATAGTCATTAAGTCCATCATTATCTGTATCAGTATCCCAAGGGTCGGTGCCAAGTTGGTTAAATTCAACTAAATCCTTTAGCCCATCACCATCTTGGTCTGTATAGATGAAATCTTCATCAATTCCATCATTACAATCGTTGTCAATATTATCCAAGGCTTCTTGCATACCAGGATGAATCAAAGGGTTAGTGTCATTACAATCGTTGAACCAATACCAAGTATCAGCATCGGTATCGTTATCCCAGAATAGTGGATTTGAATTATGTATTAGAATTTCATCACCGTCCCACAATCCATCCCCTTCTGTGTCAGGATTTGTCCAATTCGTCCCATAGATGTAGAATTCAGGCCAATCAGCCAAACCATCTCCATCAAAATCAGTATGATTGAACCCATCATCAATATTCAAATCACAATTATCATCAATTCCATTGAGGATTTCAGTAGCCCCAGGATATATGTCGGGATTTGTATCATCACAATCTTGGAACCAATAGAACGAATCTGCGTCTACATCGGGATCAGGCCAGAGTGGATTTGTTCCATATGTGTTTACTTCAGCTCCATCAGACAATCCATCATCGTCAGTATCAGTATCCAATGGATCTGTTCCATTGATGAGGATTTCAATACCATCGTATAACCCGTCACTGTCAGTGTCTACATTCAATGGGTCAGTGCCGTGTATCAATATTTCATCACCATCTAACAACATGTCATCATCAGTATCATTGTCAAGTGGATCAGTTTGATGTACATCAGTTTCATTTGTATCGGATAAACCATCTAAGTCAGAATCCGGATCAAATTCAGTACCATGAATAATTAGTTCCCATTCATCAAAAGTTCCAGTTTGGCCATTATCTACATCTTCGACACTTAAAGTCCAGTCACCTTGGCTATTTTCGTCCCAATTGTGCACCGTCATAAACGTCCAATCTTGGTAATTATTACCACTATCATCGTGTTCCTGTGCGAGTGTGCTCTGGGTGCCAGATGGACTGGTTAGAATAACTTCGAGATCTCCACGAAATGTGTGAGTGATATCTACTACAACTTGGACGTGTTCTACTTTAATTTGTTCTGAAATAGTGACGGTATCAGAAGCCGAGGTCCCTGTCCCGTCAGGGATAGTTAGGCTCGGTGTTTGTAACCCACTTGAGATATTTGTTGCATCAATTACATTGGTCCAATTTTCTGCGAAAGCAACTCCTAAACCAGCATCTACAGCTCCGAACCCATATTTGTGAGATACTTCATGTCCAGCGCCATTGGTTGCCCAAGATGAACTTGCTGCGTGATTTTGTCTTGCTGAATTGACTAAGATATGTTGAACATCTCTCCATGTCAAATTTGCATTTGCTTCCAATATTAGGGCGATAACGCCACTGGCTAGAGGGGTGGCAGATGAAGTACCTCCGAAGGTGTTAGTGTAATCATTACTAGTGTATCCCCAATTTCCTTCTATGTCTGTAGTAGTGATGCCCTCGCCATCACCATCGCTATGCGCAGCGACTAGAATATTGGATCCCGGTTCTGCATACCAAGATTGGTCACCATAATGTGTGATTGCTGTAACTGCAATTGTTTCAATAGCATTAGCATATCCATCCTTATTTGAATCATCATCATCATCCAATCCATTCCCTGCTGCCCAAGTGATGATATTCCCTAATCCGCCCCGACCATTAGCCACATCTGACTCGAATGCGGCAGTCATGAGTGGCCCAGGCCCTTCCAAGCGGGTTCCATCATCGTATGGTCCCCACGAATTACTGTAAATATCCATGATTTGATCTTGATGAGAAAGAGCATCTGCTTCCATCCAATCAGGTGTGCCACAAGCAATTAGCCGTAGTCCTGCAAGGTCAGCATCTGGGGCAGCCCCCGATACGCCGATACCATTGTCACCAGTTGCTGCGGCTACACCTGCAGCGGAGGTGCCATGCCCGTCGCCTGAATTACCAGGAGTTGGATTACCATCAGATCCACAGAAATCATAGTCGTTAGTAGAGTCATAATTTGAAGTTAAATCAGGGTGTTCATGATCCAACCCATCATCAACAATTGCGATTTCAATGCCAGTTCCAAGATAACTTTGCCAAGCACCAGTTAGGTTGGCATCTTCTGCCAAGGTGCCACTTGTTTGACCTGTGTTCAGGAGGTGCCATTGGTCACCAAATTTAGGGTCATTTGGAATCCATTTTGTGGACTGTTGTTTTTCTAATTGAGGACATGCAATTTCGATATCTCCGTCCAATAGCATATCTTGAATTTCCCACTGATTGCTTTCAATCAGCCAGGCGTTAGGAAGGAGTGGTGCATTATTTCCCATTTTTTGTTCAGAAACCACCAACCATGTACCTTCAAAGGAGTCTACATTTGCACATCGTGAAAAGGCACGTTGAACAGCAGGAGAATATGTAGATAGGTGGTCTGTCACCGTATTATCTTCAATAATATCCTGACTTGAAACTACTGTTGAAAGTGAAGAAAGAAGCAGAATCAGTACAATGATACATTGCTTCATGGCCCGAAGGGCCATGCAGAACCCACTTAGGAGTTTGTCTTCTATGGTTAGTCTCAGATTACTCAAGTAGCAAGAAAATTTGTGACAATTAAGGTGACTTCTTCATCCGACATCAACCTTCTCTGACTCTTTGCTACATCAAATAAGTGGGCAACTAATTCATCAGAAACTTCGTAGCCATGTTGCTCCAACCACCAAACAATGTTTGACCGACCACTCATATGGCCAATTCTGATTATTTGTTGCAATCCATAATCCTGTGCAGGAACTCCCGAATAAACACGATCGGCCAACCAGTGATCACCTTTCTTCATCGCTTTGATTACTGCTGACGCATGTACCCCTGTACCAGTTTCAAAAGCATCATCACCGAAAACTGGATAATTTCGAGGAAGTGCAACTTCTACATATTCGTGTGCCTTACGCATATATTCGTTCAATAATGTCAAATCATTATCAATAACTCCCATTAAACTTAGATTCACTAGAGTTTGATCTAATGGGGCATTACCAGCCCTTTCCCCCACTCCCAATGCGGTTCCATGGATTACATCTGCGCCTACTTCTGCAGCGGCGAGATTGTTTGCCACTCCTAATCCTCTATCTTGGTGACCATGCCAGTTGACTTCGATGTCTCTCCGGTTAACTCCGGAGTCAGGAATGACCTCATCTTGAATGAAAGTCAGTAATTTTTTCACCCCATTAGGAGTTACATGGCCGCATGTATCGCAGACACAAATTCTGTCCGCACCTAACTCTATTGCTCTTGAATAAACTGCTTTGATTTCTTCGGGCTTTGAGCGAGTAGTATCTTCAGTTACAAACATGACAGGAATGTCATTATCAACAGCGAAGGTAACTGCCTTTTCAGCAGTACTAAGAATTCTTTCCATTGTCCAATTTTCAGCAAATTGGCGAATCGGACTGGTTCCTAAGAAAGCACTAGCTTGTATTTTCATATCGTATTTCGCTTGTAAATCAACTAGTGGCTCAATATCGCTTACCACAGTTCTGACTGCGCACCCTGGACGGATTTGATAGTCGTTTTCTGAAATATGCGATAACATGGCATCGATATGATCTATGTGTTGCGGACCTGCTCCAGGCAACCCAAGGTCCACTTTTTGCATGCCCAAGCGTTCCATGTAAGTTAACAACTCAATTTTTTGCTCAATAGTTGGGTTTCTTGCACTTGGTGATTGCAATCCATCTCGAAGTGTTTCATCATCGAACCAAATATCATGTGGGTGATTCGAAGGGTTTCTGGTGAACTCGTAGTCCACAATATTCCAGTCATAAATGAGTTCGCTCTCTTTCATTTAGTCCACCGTGCATGTCCGCGCACCACCCCATGGGGTGGTGTGGCGTATGAATTCAACGCCCTTCAGGTTTTGATTGTAGAGTTTGTTTCTTTTTTCTTTGATATAATTCGAATCATCACTAGGCATAGTGCCAATACTGTTAGTTCAACTGACAATAATACAAGAACCATAGAGACAAACATCAATGCAAGATATGACAGGGATATGAAGAATGATCTAGCCGCCGAAGGAATTCGTCCATCAGGGTCTTTTGGTTCATGTATGTCAATATTAATCACAGATTGGTTGTACCAGATTCCAAGTACAAGGGCAATTAGTGTGTATACATATGCAGGTAATTCCCCTACTTGATTGACATCCAACCAAGGCATTGCTGAAATTCCGATGAGGAGTAGTGCGTAGACCCGCATTTCGACGAGTGTTCGTTGAGGACCTTTGACCCACGGCATCATTGGTATGTTCATTTTCTTGTATTGGTCACTTCGATACAATGCAAGTGCCCAGAAATGTGGAGGGGTCCATAAGAAAATAAGAATGAACATTAACCAAGGTAGTACACTTCCTAAAGCAAATGGATTGGATATAGACACGGCCCCACCCATTGCAGCAGCCCAGCCAACCAATGGTGGTGTGGCCCCAGCAATACCTCCAATTACGATGTTTTGTACACTCCGACGCTTGAGCCAAAGAGTGTAAATGAATACATAAAACAAGATACTAAAAGCTGCCCAAAATGCAGCAACCTCATTTGCTAATTGTGCTAACCATATGACGCCTGAAAGAGATATTAAAACTCCCCAAATAAATCCAGAGGTCGGTGAAATCACTCCACGAGCAATGGCTCTTTTTGCAGTTCGCTCCATCCCCGGGTCAATGTCTCGATCGAGTACATTGTTGAAGGTGTGTGCACCACCTGCTGTCAACCAGCCACCAACAAATACTACACCCATTGTTTTCAGTGTATCAATAAATTCAAAATTCTTCCTTCCATCATGATTCCATTCAATCAAGTCATGAATTAATATTGCACAAAGGGCCGTAATTTGTAGTAGAGCCAGTACCCCGGGTTTCATTAGGTTAAACCAATCAGAAAATGTGGCCTTGGTTGTGCCCACACCATCGCCCATATTCTATGGCGAGGCTAACCGTCCTATGAATTCCGCCCCTGAGGGTGAGTCAAACCTATGGACCTCAGAGGTGAGGATCAACATCGATTGGAATTAGATGCCTTTCATATTCTAGTAATGCAATTTTGAGTGGATCTAGAACGAATCTGAAATTTGCTTCTTGTACTCCGTAAAGGCTGACAAGCTCTTCACGGAATTCTACTCGCAAGTCTCCTTCACTGACATAAAGGGGTGCTCCCATGCTGATTTGTAGTGCTCTAGCACCAATAATTCGCGCCTTTTCGAAACGGGTATGGGGTCTTACTGGCTCAACCATCTTAATCACATACAGCAGTGAACTGTGTCCCGCCGACCTACCGGGGTGTCATAAGGCCATCGGGAGCCCCGTAGGGCTGAGATAATCTATTCTTCTTCATTCAGGACCAATAATATTTCTTGTTCAGAAGAATTTTTGGCCAGCAGTGCAGCGAAAGCAATGGATAGAAAAGAAAAACTTCCAAGAATTAAATGGAATAATGAAAGATGTTCAACGAACCCATCTTTAGAATCCCACGTCAGCAAATATGCTCCGCCAATGAATACATTTAGCATGTAAAATCCAACTCCTGCATGTAGCAATGGCCGGATTGAAGTACGTTCATCTTTTGAAATATTGATCAGATTTGTAATTAACCAAATCCCAACACCTAGTACGGCAAATCGATGAGTGATGTGAAGATGAGATGCCATTCCTGCGGCATCGGGCATAACACCTCCATGGCAAAGTGGCCATGCCGAAAATGTCCCTACGGAGCACGCCTGGTTTGCCCCTTCAATTGCTGCAACCAGAGACCCTAGTAACATTACAAGTAAAGTCGAGATAGATAAGTCATACAGCCTTGGCTTTTTCCGAATGGCATATGATTTTTCTAATTGCATCCATTTTGGCAGCACTCCATCTACTTCCATCCAACGTATCCACGCCCAAAGTAGAGATATTGAAAGAGCCATTGAGCCCAATAAATGAGCTGCAACTGACCAATGAATATTGTCGTATTTTACAGTAAAATAGCCAAGGATTCCTTGGAATATAACCATACAAAGTGCGATACCGCTGGCCCGATGAACAGCTGGCATTTCTCTACGTTTTCTGAATGTAATGACCCACTGTAGAATACATAGTGGCCCAAGAATTAGTCCGGTCCATAATCGATGAAACCATTCGATAAAGATTTCAAAAGTGGTGTATGTTTTCCCTTGTCCTCTTGAATCAATTTCATCTGGGTTATCTAAATACCAACTTTGTTGCTCATCTTCAGAAACATCAAAGCCCCATGTCCCAAAACATCTTGGCCAGTCAGGGCAGGATTCTCCTGCATCATTAATTCGAATTGTCCCACCAATTATGATTGCTACGAACGTAATCAACAGGAGTGCCATTGGTAGATGACAAAGACGCTTCCAATCATGTTTTTCTTCCATGTAATTGCCTCTTTTCGCAATTTCAATCTGCATCTTCCTCTTCAGCTGCGATTGAGTTTACCCCCCCATTAGCTTGAGTCCAATTTTTTTGCCATTCTGCATCAACAGCACCACCAGACCATTCGCCTTCGATTGAAATTTCTTCGACCTCGAAATCTTCTCTCCAAACAGGTTCTCCTTTTGAACCACTGACTATCAACCGGTTGGTTTTCTTGTTCAATCCTTTTCGAATTACTCGTGCTCCTCTTGTGATAGGTAGTAGATGCCCCACTGGTGTTCCAGGTGACACAATTGGATTGTTTGCTGTACATATGAACAATCCACGTGATGGTGAAATAATATCTGCACTTTCATGGGGCCGTTGTGGATCGACAATCCGTCCGATGATTTCACCAGCTTCTACATATGAACCACGTCCTACAAATAAATCGACCAAACCTCCTTCATCAGCTCTAACCCATGTTGAACCACTGGCCAATAGTCGGAATTTTGGTCGAGCGGGATGACCAGGAATGACATGGAGACTCCGTAAAATGTTCATGACTCCATGAATTGCAATCTGAACAGCCTCATGATCTGCTAAATTAGCCCCTCCTCCTTCGTAAGTTAAAGATCCAATTTCTTTCCGAACTGCAGCTCTCCGCATTGATCCTTTAGGCCCCTTTGAATCGAGGATCACTTCTATGCCAAACGCTCTTGCGATACGGTTACTTGGAGGATGTGCTAAATCAGCTCTAATTTGAGGAAGGTTATCCCTTCCACTAGCAGCAGTATGTAGGTCTAAAAGAAAATCAGAACCTTCAATGAGGTTGTTTAGAATTCTAAATGCCACTCTCCCCGTAGTAGATCCTGTTTCTGACCCAGGGAATTCTCGATTCAAATCTCTCCCATCTGGGAAATAGCGCATTTGCCGTGCTAATCCAGGTGGATTTAGGACTGGCGCCAAGCGAATAGTTCCAGCCATTAATTCTGGATCCAGAGGTCTTCCAGGACCAGTAAATACTGTTTGTGATAGTAGACTGCACACCACTTGACCAACCATTTCATCACCATGAACGCCGCCGGTGATGGTGATTGTTGGTCCAGGCCTCCGTCCATGAATTACTGTTACGGGGCTTGGCCAGGAATCTCCTAGTTTGGTATCAAGTAAAGGTAATTCTATTTGTCGAATTGACCCTGGTTTTATCCTCCTTCCGAAAAAGCGATGCTGCTTTGCACCAGAAAGGCGATCCCATTCAGGTCTAGACGCCTCATGTTTATCCAATGCCTTTTCAATTTCCCTCCGACGTTTTTTGGGGATTTGATTACTGACCTTCATGGTCTTCTTTTTCGACGATTTGTTTGATGCTTTTTTTGCATCATCGTCTTCTTTAGGCATAGTACCATCCTGTCCACCAAGGCGGATATTTGAGTGAGTGATACCCACCCTTTCAATGAACCCCTTGAAAACTATCCACGACTTTGGTTTGAGTACCCGGCCCATAGGGCCGGACATGAATGCTAATGGTGGTCATTGCTCTCGAGGGAACAATGACAGAACCAATCAAACTCAGTGTGCAAGAGATTCATGCTCCTCGCAGCATCTGTTTTGGTTGTGGCCCTGCAAATGATGAAGGTCTTAGAATTCGTTCATTCCCCATAGAAAACGGTCTTGAGATGGAATTCGAAACATTAGGCTCTCATCAAGCGTTCCCTGGAATGATTAATGGTGGAATTATCGGGACATTACTAGATTGTCATGGTAATTGGACTGCTGCTATGGCAATTATGAATCAGAGGGAAGATTCTCATCCACCGTGTACTGTTACTGCAAAATATTCCGTCAAACTTCGTAGACCTACGCCTTATGGAGTGACTCTAAGAGTTACCAGTCAGGTTGAATCATTAGATGAAAATAGGGCAAATATTTCAATGAAATTGTTTGCAGAAGATGAATTATGTGCAACAGGTGATGGTTTATTTGTTGCAGTAAAAGAGGGCCATCCAGCATGGCATCGGTGGCATTAAGAATTAATTTTTCATAGCATTAGAGACAGGGATGGAGTCATGGAATCACTGGAAGAAATGGCAAAAAAAGTCATGATAAAGATGCACACGATCCCACAATTAGCAGGATTGTCGATTGGCCAACTTGAGACGATACCTCTTGGCTATTTGAGAAAGAATGCCACTCGCCTTCATGCTGTCTGTAGGTACAAGCGCGGTGTCCGTAAAAAGAACGTGACAGGACCAAGTGACGTAAATCGCGTTGACGTCCATCCGGACGCAATGTCTGAGAAATGGTCACGATATGCATCATTTCTGCTTTACCATGAATTCTTACACGCTTTAGGGTTTACAAGTCATAATCAAGAATTCCGAAAATTGGAAGCACTTTGGCCTGATACCGAATCTCAATCAATGGGAAAGACGTTTGGAAAATATCTTCAAGATAAATCAATCAAATGGCATTGGCAATGTCCATCGTGCGAGTTGAAACATTCTCGTACAAGAAAATCAAATGGCCGTTACCGTTGCAGAAATTGCCGGATTGTGTTAGTCGATATTCCCGTAAAAAAGGGAGAATGAAATCATTCTTCTTCAAGATTGATGTCCTCATAGGGCCCATCATCTGCAGGAATTTGGCCTAACAATTCATCGAGCATTGCTCGTTCTTCTTCGTCCAATTCATGATCCCGAAGAGCATCGACAATTCGTTGCAATTCTTCTTCATTAAGACCAAGTGGGCGCGCGGCTCCTACAATTAAATCCAATTCAGCTTCACTAACATGGTCATCTTCTAATGCAGATTGTATGGCAGCGCGTGTAGCCATTCTTGCTGCAGATCTTTCAGGAATTTGCAAAACGCGTGCGATTGCAGTTAGTTCAGTAACTTCCTCTTCTGTGAGAATACCATCTGAATAAGCTATTTGGTATGCTTCATACAAAAGTTGTTGGTATTGATCAGGATGTAGTAGCACATCTCGAATTAGTGCATAATCGATTACATCAGAATCTCCATCAGCCATATCTAGCCGAACAATCGAGGATCGAACTTCCTTGAGTAGCATATCTTTTATTCCGTGACCCAAAAGTATGATTCCAAGAGCAGTAACTGCAGCCCCAAGCCATTGCATAATCGACGCATCAAATAATCCACCTGGATTGAATAATTGGTGCAATCCCATGGTAATCATGGCTGCGCCAAGAGCCACTTCAAACCAATCATTAATGTCAGGTTCATCATCAAATAGAGACAGTCGCGAGGTCACCTCTGAGTCTATGTCATTACTTGCCATCAGACCCTCTTGATTGTTGGGAGCACTTTACACTATCCGAGAGAGCAGACCCCTATCCTTTTGGGCGTTGAACAATGCAGAGGAGCCATGGGCGGGAGGAAACATGCATCTGCCGTTCGTGACATTGCCCTCCCAGAAGGTGTAGTTTCCCTACTTACTGAGACATGGGGTATCGAAAACCTGCACCCGCCACAAGTAGCAGCGATACCATCTGCATTATCTGGTAATAATTTACTCTTGGCAATTCCTACTGCAAGTGGTAAGTCACTGATTGCATATCTCGCAATTTTTGAAAAATTGCTACGAACATCACCCGGGAGTCGTGCATTCTATCTCGTGCCATTGAAAGCTTTAGCATCAGAAAAGGTCGCTGAATTACGCGAAGCAGGTGACAAACTTGGATTGAAAGTAGGAATGGCAGTAGGTGATCGTGCAGGCGAGGTAGTTTCACTGGACGAGGCCGATATCATAGTAGCAACTAGTGAAAAATTTGATTCATTACTGAGAAACAGAGATAATTTCCTAGAGAAAGTTAGCATTGTAGTTGCTGACGAAGTGCATTTGATTCATGATGTTGGCCGAGGACCCACAATGGAGATTAATTTGGCCAGAGTTCGGGTTGAGAAACCTGAAGCACAAATCATTGCGCTTTCTGCAACAGTAGGAAATGCTCAGGAATTGGCAGATTGGCTCAATGCAGAATTAATTATCTCTGATTGGCGACCAATTGTGTTGCGCTATGGAACCATTCATGATGGATTAGTGGAACCTCGTAAGCAAGTTGGACCTACTGGTGGCATTCTGAACCTCCCTCCTCCTTTTGAACTTCAATCATATGGTGAAGAAATGCGAAATGTATTGTATTCAACTATTGAAGATGGAGGTCAACTTCTCGTTTTCCGGGGTACAAGAAGAAATGCTGAAAGTAGTGCGACAAAACTTGGTGTTTGGTTAAGGAAAAAAATGGAATCATGGGTAAAAGATTCAGAGGCGGGACCGGGAAACTTCGACGCTGAGTCCCGATTAAATGAACTTGCAGAGATTGCCGATAAGTTGGATGGAAGTGAAGAAAGCACCATGATGTCAGAAAAATTAGTCTCTGCACTCAGGGGTGGCGTGGCGTTTCATCATGCAGGATTAACAGGAACTCAAAGGAGAATTATTGAGGCTGCTTTTCGCAAGAGAATAATATTTGCAATTTGTGCGACCCCGACTTTGGCAGCAGGAGTAAACTTACCAGCCCGTCGGGTATTAATTCGTGACTTGAGTCGATGGCAGGATGGTTTGAATCAAATGCTCCCTCGAATGGAAGTACACCAAATGCTTGGTCGGGCCGGCCGTCCTAAATATGATCAAACTGGAGATGCGTGGTTATTAGCTCGTTCAATAGAACATGCTGACGAAATTTCAGAGCGATACTTTGAGGAAGACCCTGAAGACATCGAGTCAAAGCTTGCGACTGAACCAGCAATGCGTATGCACATCCTCTCTGCAATTGCAACCGGTGGACAAAAGAACAGAAATTCCATAGGTCGTTTTTTTGGTCATACATTTTTAGCGACAAAAATGGAAACAGAACTTTTGGAAAGTAGAATTGATGAAATTATTCATTGGCTTACTGAAAATGGATTTATAGAAAGGAAAGGAGTAGATGAGAATCTTGCTGAATCTCTGCGACAATCATTGAAGAATCGGACAAGTGAATCATTAGAAGATTGGGATGATGATATGCCTGCTTGGGCACAGAGTGCGAGTGAATACGAGGGAGTTGAAATCATTGAAGGTAGTCAGGACGGAGGTAAGGTGAAGCGTCCCAAAAGACCTGCGATGATTGGATTTCAACGTGCCGATTCAATTGCGAAATCCGAGTCCGAAAACTCTGCACCTGACTCTCTTGCAATGACATATCAGGCGACTTCATTTGGTGAAAGAGTTAGCCGTTTGTATCTAGATCCATTATCTGGATTAATATTACGAGATGGATTGCGAAGAGCTCGGAAAGTGCTAAGCGGAATTATTGATGATCGTTCGATTTCGCCTTGGACATTATTACATTTGGTTGCTTGTACACCTGATTTCATACCCTTGTGGCCTCGAGGAAAGCAATTTGAAATGCTCGAACAGAAAGTTGCAGCAATGTCAGACCAGGTATTGTTTGAAACCTATGAGTTGAACTCATTTGGATATGTGCAAGAAGCAGTAACAACTGCAAAGACTACTTGGTCTTTGGAAAGTTGGATTGAGGAGCAATCACTTCGGAATATCGAATCTTCATTAGGAGTTGCACCAGGTGACTTACGGATTAGAGTTGATCATGCTACTTGGTTACTCCGTGCGGCTAAGGAAATTTGTCGTTTTGATAGAAAAAACGATCAATTAGACCAAGCAACTCTTGATTTGATAGACTGCCTTGAAGTTATCCAGAAACGCGTCGAGAATGGCTGTAAGGAAGACCTACTTGCTCTAATATCAATCCGAGGAGTAGGACGTGTACGTGCAAGGACACTAGCAGATCATGGTTACAGAACTCCATTAGAAATTTGTTCAATCACCAAACGCTCTCAGCAAAAATTAGCAGACGAGCGTGGTTGGAGCCCACAACTGGTTCGGTCAATTATAGCAGCAGCAGATAGAGCCATCCAGGTACGTCGCTAATACGACTCTTTGATGAGGGAGCATCCTTTCCGTTAATTGTGAACACACTTGCCTATCCATGTTGGGGCTTAACTTTTGCAAGTCCCATTTCTGATGTTCGTGGCTTAGCCACCACCCTTTTGGACTGGAGAAAAGGGGAAGATTGGTTGCTTGTTGGGGGTCACTCTGCGATTAGTGACCTTCAGTTATGGACAGCATGGATGGGCGTTGCTTCAAGAAGTAATAATGACATTATGCGCAGTCATAGTCTTGATGCGGAATTCATTCGCTTAATTGCAGGAACACATCAAATACGCATAGGATTCGAACGTGCTGGATTACAAGAAGGAGACACAAAGGCTTGGCTCATACACATTCCATCATTTACTGGATTCAGTGGAGAAAATTTGATCTGGCCAGAATTTCATATGTCGGAATTAGATATTGAGGCTGAACGTCTAATGCGTGTTCTTGATGCTAAATTATTGACACAAAGGCCTACGCCCAACTCAGATACTGTGAGTCGACTATCCCTTGAATTGGGGTATAACGAAGATGTGGGTGATTTTCTTGCTATTGAACGAGCGTCATTGGCGCACATTGCCCTCGCGGATTTGAACTGATTAATCTTCGCAATGCTTGATGTATTGCCGCGGTGCAGATGGTTTCATGGGCGAAGACTTTGCGAACTTAGATGCCACCCAATGGTCACAATTAGAACCTCTATATCAGGAATTTTTGAATCGTGAAATTAATTCTCCTAAAGACCTTGAAGAATGGCTCCTTGAACTGGGAAGATTCGATGCATATGTCGGAGAAACTGGTTCAATGCTCTATGTCAACATGACGTGTGATACAGAAGATGAAGAAGTCAAGAACTCCTATTTCGATTTTGTAGAAAATGTTGAGCCTGAGTTAGCAAAGATCGGTGATTTACTGAATCGGAAATTAGCCGAATCCCCTTATGCGGATGGCCTTGATGCTCAAGAATACAAGGTTTTGTTACGGGATACTCGCATGGATTTAGCTCTATTCAGAAAAGAGAATATTCCACTTGGAACTGAACTTACAAAGTTGGGAGTGCGGTATAAGGAAATTACTGCTGCAATGACTGTTGAATTTGATGGTGAAGAACGAACAATGCAACAAATGGGAAAATATCTCCAAGTCAGTGAACGTGATGTCAGAGAAGCAGCCTACAAGTGTGTAGGTGAAAGACGCTTTGAAGATGCAAATGAAATCGATCAAATATACGAAAAAATGATTGCTTTACGTCACCAAGTTTCTCAAAATGCAGGCTATGAAAATTATAGAGATTACATCTTTGACGCTAAACATCGATTTGACTACTCCCCAGTTGACTGCGAAACGTTTCATGATGCAGTAGAAACTATTTGTGTCCCTTTAATGAGGGATATTGATGAGACGCGCCGAAAAAATTTGGCCCTTGAAGCGCTACGAATGTGGGACCTGAGTCATGACGTGCATGGTAGAGATCCATTGAAACCTTTCACTGAAGTTGAAGAGATGGTTGCAGGGACCAGTCGAATGTTCCACAAATTATCCCCAAAATTGGGAATATTTTTTGACAGTTTGAGAGATGGAAAAAGCCTCGACTTGGATAGTCGTAAAGGAAAAGCCCCAGGAGGATATCAATTACAACGAGATCATAGTCGTAAGCCCTTCATTTTCATGAATGCAACTGGATTGCAACGAGATCTTGAGACAATGGTTCACGAAGCAGGTCATGCTTTCCATTCAATTTACGCAGATGATTTAGCTCTTGTCGATTATCGAAGCGCACCACTTGAATTCTGTGAAGTTGCAGCAATGTCTATGGAGATGTTAACATATGATTTCCTTGGTGAATTTTACTCAAATGAAGATGCAAATCGGGCAATTCGTGAACACTTAGAAGGGATAGTATCCATCTTGGGGTGGATAGCCACTATTGATGCATTTCAACACTGGATTTACACAAACCCTGACCATTCGAGGGAGGAAAGACATGCAAAGTGGCTAGAATTGGGTGAACGATTTGGGTCAGTATTGGATTGGTCAGGTTTTGAGGATTGGAGAAAAGTTGGCTGGCAAAAGCAACTTCACTTATTTTCATATCCATTTTACTACATCGAATATGGAATAGCACAACTTGGTGCCCTGCAGATGTGGTTACAATATCGATCTAATTCTGAAGATGCTTTGGAGAATTATGCTAAGTCAATGCGCTTGGGTGGTTCTCGTCCATTACCTGAACTTTTTGAGGCAGCTGGTATGAACTTTGATTTTGGACGAAAAACAGTCGCAGGATTAATCGATGCAGTTCGTGAAGAACTGGCAGTATTACCAGAATAAGCGGCCACGGCGTCGTTTGGGATGGGATGGACACAGAACAGTGCCACGGCGCCGCGACCGAATTTTGAATCAATCTCGCAAACCATCAGCTGTGACAAAGAATTTCGCTTCGCCTTCTGGAAGGTTTGGTGAATCAACAAGTCTAGCAATTCGGGAACCGGCCTTTGACTTTTTGAGATATATTCTAAACGTCGAAGCGTGCCCAACAATGTGGCCACCAATTGGCTTTGTAGGATCCCCCCACATTGCATCGGGTTTCGACATAACTTGGTTACTAACAAGTACAAGTGCGTTGTTAATATCTGCTAATTTTTTCAATTCTTTCATGTGGCGACCTAATTTCTGTTGGCGTTCAGCAAGCATCCCTCTTCCTAGGAATTCAGCTCTGAAGTGACTTGTGAGTGAATCGACGATGATGAGTTTAACATCCATATTTTTCGCCATTCTTTGAATTTCATCTACCAATAACATTTGGTGGGCTGAATTGTATGCGCGTGCGACATGAATTCTTTCCAAAACGACTTCAGGATCTAGTCCAATCCCGCGCGCCATTTGAGAAATTCTTTCAGGGCGAAATGTATCTTCTGTATCAATGTAGAATACTTCTCCATCTAGTCCACCTTGTTCGAGGGGTAGGATACAATTGACAGCTAGTTGGTGACCAACTTGTGTCTTACCACTACCAAATTCACCATATACTTCACAGATTGATTGTGTTTCAAAACCACCGCCAAGTAAATCGTCAATAGCCGTCGACCCACTAGTTAGTTTCTGTACTTGTCGCCTACGTTCAAGTAACGAATTTCCAGAGATAAATCCGCCAATATTAGCTTGTTTCTTTGCTGCCGAGATTATTTTCGCTGAAACTGCCTCTCCAAGTTCTGCTGCATCAGCTAGCGCCTTTGGTGTCATTACGGCAATAGCCAATAGTTCGTTGAATCCCGCTTCGCGTAATTTCTCTGCAGTTGCAGGACCCACTCCTGGAAGATCTTCCACGGTAGGTTCGGTTTTTTCATCTTCAGCGTCGATCATGAGCACCTCTTCACCTTCTTCATCAATGGTCTCGGTACTTGTTGTCTTCTTTCTGCTTGTCATCTTTTCACATCCTTGTTGACAATGCTAACATGCAGCCCTATATGAATGAACGATGGACCCATATTTTTGAATCCGGCTTCTAGCAGTGGATCAATTGGTTTACAGTATAACGTTTATTCACTTTCAGAACACATTCATCACTTTCAGAAATCGTAGATGATGGTAGCGGGTGATCGATTTGAACGATCGGTCTCCGGGTTATGAGCCCGACGAGATAACCTGGCTACTCCAACCCGCTATTCCTCGCCACCATCAACCCCTATTTGAAGGCCACCGCGGTCACGGAAGGCTCTTTGGGCCGACTCAATACCGACCATAGGATGACGGGTATGAATCAAGGGGATGTATTGATTCAGGGAGCGATAATGGTCTTGCCCGACCGTGTAGTTGAGGGTGATTTGCGTGTCGTATCAGGTTCGATCCGAACTGTTGCACCAGGGGGGGGTTTAGTTGCTACAGATTCCGAGACTATCATTGATGGAACGGGATTGCATCTGTTACCAGGGGTCATTGACCCGCATGTCCACTTTCGAGACCCTGGAAACCCAGAGAAGGAGGACCTTGAAAGTGGGAGTCGAGCTGCAGCATCAGGTGGAATCACATCATTTCTTGATATGCCAAATACATTTCCAAATGCAACCAATCGTATTGCATTAGAGGCTAAAATCGCTGCTGCTGCTAAAAAAGCGGTCACACATCATGGTTTTTTCATTGGAGCTACAAACAACAATGTGGCAGATATGCAAAGTGTAGAAGGAATGGATGGCGTTTGTGGAATCAAGGTTTTCATGGGGAGTAGCACTGGAGATTTATTGGTCCATGAGCAAAAGCATCTTGAGAATATTTTTGCAAATACAGGGGGTATCATTGCAACCCACGCTGAAGACGAGAATCGTCTCCAAGCCCGCATTGCTGAATTCAAACATCGAACTGATATTGCCGCTCATGCAGAATGTCGAGATGTGGAATGTGCACTATTGGCGACAAAGCGAGCATCTGCTTTAGCCAAAGACCACGACCATCGTTTGCATATTGTTCACCTGACCAGCGGAGCTGAAGCTAATTGGTTGGCCTCAAATAAAGGATCACTCATCACCACAGAAGTCTGTGTTCAGCATCTGACGCTAGACCAGAATGATGTAGAAGAACGCGGAGTACGTGTCCTCATGAACCCCCCAATTCGTTATACTGAGGACAAGGATACATTGTGGAAGCGTCTCAAAGATGGAACTATTGATTGTATTGTGACTGATCACGCTCCGCATACGTTGGAAGCCAAATCAGTTGGGTTCCCAAACGCCCCTGCCGGAATGCCTGGCGTTGAAACTTCACTACCCCTAATGCTTACACACGCGGTGGATGGTAAATGCAGCGTATCTGATGTGGTTCGCTGGATGTGTGCTGGTCCCGCCAAGGTGTATGGCATGGAGAACAAAGGTTCCCTCATCGAAGGTTATGATGGAGACTTGACACTGGTTGATCTTGAAACTCGGCGAACCATCGCTGATTCCGACACTTGGACAAGAGTTGGATGGACACCCTATGCTGGGATGGAACTCACTGGTTTACCGATGTGGACCATTGTCGATGGAATCCCGGTACACAAACGGACGCCGGGTGGGTCATTCCGGGGTGAAGCAATTTGTGCACCAGGCTGTGCAGGTCGTACGTTGAGATTCTCTTAATCAACCGTCTTCTTCCGGTGGTGAGCCTTCCGAACCCGACGTACTTTCTCCAGAATCGCCATCTTCAGTGTCTTCTGTCATCACAACATCATCGTGGTAGTATGCTGAATTTGAAACTTCATAGCCGGGTAATTCAAGCATGGCTGTTGTGTTCATGTCAGCATACGATGTGACGCTTACACCGGCACTGGAGAACGCATAGACGTAATCGGCCATGAAGACGGAACGGCGAACGTTTGAGTCCCCACCCCACCAACCGTTGACACCATTGTCTTCATTGTAGAAGCTTGAATGATCAATCTCCCCATGTAGGGATAGTGTACGGTTATCCATGTCGACATCGATAAGCATCAGTTTGCTGACATATTCGTAGCCGGAATAGGAGTAAGTTCGTCCATCCTTCTCAATCGTGTCATACACGTACCTGTGAGTTGAAAGAGGGACTGCGAGCAATCCGGCAGGTTCCCAATAGGTGAAGGCTTTGTGTTCATACGTCGCCTCAGAGTATGACCATGACCAGCCACAGTATCGGATACTGGTACAATCATCATCCAAGTATGCGGGTGTGAGTTGTTGCGTATCCGCGAGTGTTGGATTGGTTAGATCGCTGAGATTGAATAAACTGAGTTGAGTCATGCTCCAATCCAATCCCAATCCCTCTTCGCCACCAGGCATTCCGATGGTCAGCAAGTCGCCGTTGGAAAGCGGGTGGATGTAAGTGGAGACTCCGGGCACTTCGAGTTCACCTAAAATGGTTGGATTCTCGGGGTCCGAGAGGTCAATGGTCCACAGAGGGTCCATGTTGCGGAAGGTGACCAAATAGGCTAGGTCACCTACGAATCGGGCGCTCCAGATGCGCTCACCTTCAGCAATACCACCAAGATGACCGATTTCTTGCAACGGTCCACGCCCGGTCTGACTGATAATTGAGCTAGCGCCGATGCTTGCGTCGAGAACTGTGATGTGGTTCTGTGGTTCAATGACTTCCCACTCGCCACCCTCGGTCAGCCACCAGCGACCCCATGCATCGGTCGTGCTGGCCACGCGGATGTCGCCATTGTGCTCAGACATCGAGAACTGGTCCTGAACAGTACCCACAACTCGGCCACTGCCGATGTAGGATGTCTCACCCTCAACACTGATGTCGAAGGCGTGGATGTTGGTCGCATCCTCGTAGTCGTTGTTGCGCCAGAACCACCACCAGTCGTTGGCGGGCTCTGCGAGGACCATCATGTCGCCACTGGCATAGACTTCAACCCAAGAGGAAGCGATGTGGTCAACCTCACTGCTGAATTCCTCACTGAGTAAGTCAACAGTCATGATTGAGGTGAAACCACGCCCGACGCCATCTGCGGAACCACTGAATTCACTACAGTCTCCACTGTCAGATGTGTAAGATGAAATTGTACCATCTGCGTTTCTCTGATGCATCTGTGGTGCGAAGTCCGCAAGTGTGAGGGTCTCAATAATCGCCTGATTCTCATCTATAAGCTCGTATACAGAGGCATTCCAAATATCCATTCTATCCTCCCAACTTTCAATACTCCAATATCCATCAGGCAAAGAAGGATATGAACTGATTCCAGGAATGTATGACCACATGTGTGACACGCTGCGCACAGTACCGTTGACCATTCGTGCGGTTTCGTGACTGCCCTCAATGAAAATTTCACGACCTACGTTGGGTTCACTTCGATTGGTGATGTCAATCACGGTGTACTTGACTAGATTTGAGGATCTCCAGTTTCCATCATCCGTTTGCATAATACCCCGTAGTGGGTCACCTGAGGGGATGTTCCAACTGTTGATGGATGAAATAATGACAAGTTTGTCGCCTTCCTTCATCATCTGCAAGGGTTGGCCTTCCAATTCCATGTCAGCTACAAGTGTGACATTGCCATGCTCTGGAACACCGAGAATGACCAAGTGGTCATTGATGATCATGTAGAAATGGTGTCCATCGAATTTGAGGAAGTCTGCCTCATCAACACCAGATTCCTGATTGTTGGTCCCGGAATAGGTCCCGGAGCGGTCCTCTCCACCACTGCTGGAAGGAGCGGTGCCACCTGTATTTCCGACATTCGCAGATGCTTCCGGCATTGCACCATCCATTTCCATTGCCACATCATCAGCCAACCACACTTCTCCGCGCATCATGAACTCGGGTTCTGCCCAATTCCAGTAGGCATTCTGGTCGATTTCGACGAGAGTTTGTTCCCACAATGCATCTTTGAGATCGTCTAACAAAACCGCACAGTCATCGTATATTTCCAATGTTGGAGTCGTACGAGCCCTTTCGCCAAGATCTAGTTGGGGCCACTGGCCTTCATCAGGCATTTCCCATACACCATCGGTTGTACCTTCATTGACAGTTGATCCCAATCCAAGGCACCCAGGTAACATCACCAAGGAAAGAACAACCAGTAGAACACGAATATCCGGCTTCATAATACTTCCAAGGAGTCTCCATTATTAGTACAGTGGTAATTTTGTGAGTGTAATTTGGCCACAATTTAGCACAATCCGACATAGGTTTGATGGTAGATAGCCCTCATCCGCGCTACAGCGCGGACAGGGGGTGAAGGTGTAATGGCAAATGATGTTGAATCTACAGGCAAAGATCAAGAATTGGATAAGTCAACTCAAGATGCGCTTACTCGGGCGGCAAATACCGTTTGCAAAGAATGCATGCAAATTCAGCGTTCAGAAAATGTTCTAGTTGTAACAGATCCACATACATCCATCATTGGAAGGGCGCTATATGAAGCGGCAATCAAAATTTCAGATCGTGTTTTGATGGTGATGATGCCAACTACTCATAGGCATGGAGATGAGCCCCCTGCGCCTGTTGCGGACCTCATGCGAAAGCAAGATGTTGTTCTTGCTCCGACCAGATATTCTTTGACTCACACTCGGGCACGCATGCAGGCGTGCCGTGAGGGGACTAGAATTGCGACGATGCCCGGTATAACACTTCAGATGTTCACTGAAGGGGGAATGACGACTAACTTCAATACCATGCAATCAGCAATTGCCCAATTGGGGAAATCCCTCAAACGACAACGCAAAGTGTCAGTAAAAACCTCATCTGGAACCGATATTTCATTTGAAATTTCGGGGCGATGGGAATTAGGAGATAATGGAATTTGCAACCGACCTGGTCAAGTTACAAATCTGCCAGCAGGAAAAATTCTAGCGATGCCAAAGGAAGGTACAATGGAAGGAGTCATTGTGATTGATGGTACATGGGACGCAGCATTGGTAAACGCTCCATTGGAATTGAAAGTAGAAGCTGGTATTGTGACTAAAGTTACGGGCGAAGGTAGTGAAGATGTCAAAGCACTTTTCGTAGAGGCTAGTCGGAAATTGAAACCTCAATATCAACCCAGTGTATGGACCGTTGCTGAATTTGGATTTGGGATGAACCCTCGGGCAAGGTTAGTTGGTAACGTATTGGAAGATGAAAAAATGCAAGGAACTTGCTACTTCGCTATTGGTGATAATACCAACCTTGGTGGAAATGCACATTGTGGGATCCATGTGACGGGGGTTATGCGTGAACCTACTGTAGTCATTGGGGAAATGAAACTGTTAGATGGTGGCGACATTCGAATTTGATTGAAGTCAAATTCCCGAACCACAAACTGGACAATGCCTCCAGTGCCGTTCGACGCCAATGTTACATGATGGGCAAAAAGCACCTGATTGCAATGTGTGGTGCACTCCTGGAATTGCATTCCCTCTCCCTCTTCTTTGGGGGTTATTGGGGCCACTTGGGCCCACTGGCCGAATCGGTTCGCTTGTCATAGTAACTGGCTTTGAAATAGGCGCGGAAACTGGTTTTACAACACCTATTGGTTTGCGTTTTGGAGCAAGAATATTTGTTTTAGATAAATCATCTACAGCCGCAAAGAATTCAGTTTCTTGCAGGACATTATCTTTATTTGAATCAATTTGTTCAAACAGTACTTTTTGTTCTGATTCAGGGAGTTTAGAAACTTCAGGGGCTGCTTGAAATTCTTCAGGAGTAATGACGCCATCACCATCAAGGTCCATTTCATCAAATGCAGATTTTTTTTGCTGAGGCGAGAGTGGTGCTTCAAATGCAGAAGCAAGGCTAACCTCAGGTTCAGGAACAGCAACTGGTGCGGGCTCAGGTTCAGGAACAGCAACAACCTCTTTTTGACCCTCTGGTGCTTTTACTGGTGCTTTTTGAATTGGACCGCCTGTTAATGATGAAAGGGATGTAGCCTCATCGCCCGATTGTGTCGCACTGAGGACTTGCGAAATTTGTTGATGTAATGCTAAGAATCGAATTTTATTTCCAGAAACATCTTCCATCCAACTTTCAAAGTTTGCCAGATATTGGTCCAATTCTTGTAGGCCACCAACAACGTGACCAATAGCAAGCATTTTCAGAAGCCTAAATGGGTCATTGAATGCATCTAATGCATCTTTTTCTGTGACTGGAAGTCCAGGATCGGAGCCTGTGGATTTACCCTCTGAATCGGGTTGACCTAGGAACAATCTGATTGGATCAGTCCAACTTAGCATTCCGAATGGGCCAGAAAGTAACCAGTAGATTTCTCCTCCTTCTACTTCCAACCGGTCGGCCGCGGTTTGGAAATCAAATGAACTCTGCTTCAACAATAAATCGCCAGTAATGGAGAGGAATTCACCTAATCCATTCAAGCGATCAGTTTCAGCTAACCTTTCAATTAAGGCGCTTGAATCTGTAATACCGAAATATGCCGAATGCTCGTCGACATCGATTCCATCAGGGAGAACCGCACCCAATACTTCGTCAGACATGGGTCGCTCCATACCTTGGGCAGCACGGCCCGTTCAAGAGGTTGCCGCCGTCGTAGACGGCGCTCGCGTGTAAGGCATCAATTTCGAGCATGACCCAAAATGTGTTTGGATTGCTTTGGAGTCCATCCTGATGATTGTAATCTAGATAGGACACTAGTATCTGAATCTCCAATGATCAGTCTTTCTTTTGTCTCGGCAACAGCATTATCGAAATCAGCTTTTTCATCCGCTGCAAATAAGTCCTCCCAAGAATCACTTGCTTTCTTCCTTCGAGTGGTTTTAGGCGCCGCAGTTTTGCGAGTTCTTCTAGTGGTTTTTTGCATTGGAGTTGCCCCCTCAGCAGGAGACATTGAGGTCTTCCTTGTCCTTCTAACAGGTTTTGATGTAGATGGTTTCGAAGTTGTTTGACTGGTTTTACGTGTTTTTCGCACAGGGTCACTTTGTACTGAAGTTGTAGGGATGCGGGTTGGCCCCGATGGCCTCATTCCTGGACGATTTGTGGGCTTAGATTCATTAAAACTAGGTGATTTTCTTTCAGGCTGTCGCGAAGTCGTTGGAGGTCCGCGAGATCCAGGTCCAGTACTTGGTGGCCCACGGGATGGTGGGTTTTCGGATTTCTGAGGTTTGGATGCAGATGCACGGGATAATGGTGGAGCATTTCCAAATGGACTCCATTCTTCTTCGTCAGTTTCATCCTGCCAATCATCGTCATCATCAAGTAAATCATCATCATCCCAATTGAATCCACGGTTTCGCAATCGAGTAATGGCGAGAATCACAACTGCTAGAGCTAAGATAACTCCCAGAATGACCAAGATATATTTCATTGATGAGCCATCCACAATGGACGACGAATCACCTTCTAATTGGGCATCAGTACAACCATTTTCTGGATCCACTTCAAACCAATCTTCTTCGGGTGTATCTGGACATGAATCGATATTATCCAATACACCATCACTGTCATTGTCGTCGATGCAACCATTACTATCTTCATCCCAACCAGTTGCATCTTGTTCATCGCACAAATCGATAATATCAATGATGCCATCACCATCTGTATCGGTTCCAGGTGGACATCCGTTTCCACCTATACCCCCAATTACACCTGGTGTTTCTGGGCAGAAATCTCCATTATTGCCATTAGGATTGTCACCAAAGCTGTCATTATCGTAATCACCGTATTGTGTTGGATCGTTTGGGAAATAATCAGCTCCATTCTCAATTGTCCAATTTAACGTTGGATCTGGAACTCCATCTCCATCTGTGTCAGGGCAACCATGTAAGCCGAGCAACGCCCTATTCGATGACCAACTGGTCCCAAAATCGAACGGACAAGCGTCTGGTTGCTGAGCATTATAGACCCATTCACCGACGGTTCCTTCACGATTTTCATCCCAATCCATTTCTCCCCAATTGTCGCCATAACCATCCCCATCTGTATCTTGCCATTGTGAATCATCCGACGGGAATGCATCAAAGGCATCCTCGTATCCATCACCGTCGGTATCCGCTCCAACAACAATGCAACCAAATTGGTCTACAGTCGCTCCAAGGGTTGTAAATTTACATTCATCAATATCATCGGTGATGCCATCTTCATCAGTATCTTTCTGATAATCTGCACAACCATTTGTATCAACCTCGAAGTCGGCTGAAGTATTTGGACAAAGATCCAATACTCCACCATTTCCATCAATATCGTTTACTCCATCATTATCAGAATCTTGATCGGTCTGTGAATTGGAACAACCTGTTTGTTGGTCTACAACCTCTCCAAGAGGGGTATCATTACAGATATCATTTGCATTTGTGACCCCATCTTGGTCATCATCAAGTTGGCTTGGGGAACAGCCATTTGTATCGACCAATACCGCCTCATTCTGTGGTGTATCTGGACAAGCATCAGTACCGTTTACCACCCCATCACCATCGTCATCTCCCTGTGGTAAAGGACATCCTGGTCCTGGTTGGCCATTGAGAAACCCTGGGACAGTTTGACAGCGATCCCAATTCGGATTCCCAGCATCTAAAGCGTTTTCACCGAATCCATCGCCATCTCGGTCGCGCCATTGTTCAGGATTATTTGGTAATGCATCTCCAACTTCGTTTTCGCGTAACCCAGTTGTGGGATTTATGTCATATTCATAAGTGTTTGAATGACCATCTCCGTCGGTATCGACACATCCATTCAAATCAGCAGTTGAATTACCCCAAATCAAAGGACAATCATCAGGGTAGTTCCCATTTGCATTATCGCCCCATCCATCTTCATCTGCATCTGAAAATTGTGTGGGGTCGTCTGGAAATGCATCTCTGTTCCAAGCGTCATAGGAATTGTTGTCACCATAACCATCGCCATCTCGGTCGGCCCATTGCTGATTGCAGAGAATGCCACATATGTTTGCAGCCGATGTATCGGTTGGCGCCCATGGCCAAAGGTCTGCACAATGCGTACCATTGGTGTGACATTCAATCCGGTTGTAGGTCCATCCCTCGGGGTTCTGAGATGTTGCAGGTTCAGGATCGGACCAGCCATCTCCATCGCTATCTAGGCACCCTCTTCGATCATAAATTGAAGTCCCTAGAAGACCTGGGCATTTGTCGCCCGTTTCAGCACTTGAATTGTCACCAAAGCCATCTCCATCAAGATCTTCCCATTGTTGAGGGTCTAGGGGGAATTCATCGGAATTTGAACTTCCACAACAATCAGGACCATGATTGTCGTAACGACCATCTCCATCGGTATCAATTGATTGCATCCAATTCGTGGGGTGTCGATCACCGTCCCAACCAGCTTGGCCGTTAGGGTCAGACCATCCATCGCCATCATTGTCTGGGCAACCGATTGTATCTCGCCATGATTTCCCTGAATTTGCACAGTCGTCAATCGAGTTTGCAAACCCATCATTGTCACCATCCGCACATCCATAATGCCCGTATACGCTAGCACCCGGAAGTGTCTTGCATTGGTCATAAGCGGGAGCATCAGGGTTGTCACCATAACCATCGCCATCGTGGTCATTCCATTGGCCTCCAGTCATAGGTAAATCATCGACTAAGTTGGGCACGAAATCGCGGTCAAAATCACTCCATCTGTTCATTAATATAGATTGGCCATTTGAATCTTGATATTGAATGTACCAAGTTCCATTCGAATCAATTGCAGCCACCGGGCTTCCCTGTAGTATGGCGCTGGAGACCGTAATCGGTTGCTTCCCTTCGAATTCGTTGACAACTAATTGATTGAATGAATCTGTACAAATAATCCATGTATTTTCATCCTCAATAGGTACAATTTCGGCGTCATCGTTGCATCCCAAATCAACAGTGCGGGCATTGTTTGAATTAGATGGAATCAAAATGTGGCTTCCGAAGGTGTTATTCAATACACCAGGGAGCAGCAATCCTTGATTAGAAAATATCGGATTTCCTGATGTTCCATTGTGGTCAGGAATGGCAATATTGGCTGAATTATTCAGTTCTACAGATTGGTGTTGCCAATCAGAATTATTGGCCAACCAAGCAACTTCTAGAGTATTTCCTGAACCAACAATTGCAATGTTTGAGCTCGAATCCACTGTGATTAATGAGGAATCATGTAGTATGGTTTGTTCAGTCATGACCCAATTAGAATCACTTCCTTCAAACCAATGCGTCGAAGCGACTCCTGTATCAACAGTCATGAGAGCAATGCTGGTATTCCCATTAGAGAGGAATCCTGCAAATCGGTCAACATCATTAAGCAGCACGCTGGTGTCCCAAGAACTTCCGTTTTGTACCGCTAGAGACACCTCATCTGAATTAAGCCAAAGTATGTGCGGTGTTTGATTTGAATCAAGGAAAAGGAAAGTCTGACTCGAGATCGCTTGGGTATTTCCAACAACATCAGTGGTTAATGCTGAATCTGTTTGGTTTGCAAAAATTAGCGATGAACCAATGGTAAATACTGATGAGGATCTGTTATCTGTTTTTATGGCAATACTTCCATGTGCTCCTGCATTTAAATTAGGTAACATTTCTTCTTGCAAAAGTACACCACCTTGTCGTTGCATAAAGGTCAGACCACCGTCTGATGTAACGACAATAGGTTGTCCTGCAGGTGTTACAGTCATCCCTGCCGTAATGGGTCCTCCAAAAGAAGTCGCACCCCATGGGTCAGCAGAAGTCAGACCTTCATTCGCTCTTTCATAGTGAAAAGTTCCTTGGTTTGTGTCAAGGAGTAATTGTGTTCTCCCTTGAGCGTCTACAGACAAATCTAATCCATTTACAGTGAAATCAAAAGGAAGGTCTGCTAACTCCCAGTCTCTTGTTTCCATGATGGTTATTGAACCACCTGTAGACCCCTGTGAATTAGAATTGGAACTAGCATAGAGGAATTCATGTGTTCCATCACGATCTGCATCTCCGCCACTGGATATGATTTTTCCAAGATGTTGCCCGGAAGCACCATTTACAGTAAACAAACTACTAGTTTCATCGAAAATACTGGTTGTATTTGTTCCAAGGAACAATTCCATTTTCCCCCCACTTGTTCCTGAGCCTGGACTACCGACCAAAAAATCTTGAATCCCATCGTCATTGACATCACCTGCAGAATTGATCTGATATCCGAATTGATCTGAGCCAGTTAAAATTGTAGTTGGATTCTGCGAAAAACCTGTGGGACTTCCTTCGAAAAACCACACTGAATTGTTGAATATTTCACTAATTGCTAAATCCGAATAACCATCATTGTTTACATCACCTAATGCGCTTAGAGAATGGCCGAAAAGCGTCCATACATCTGACATGGACCAAACTCGGCTTGGATTTGATGAAATACCATCTGGACTACCATAATGGACTTGAGCTTCTCCTCGGCCAGATAATTCAATTTGAGAATCAGAACTTCCAATAGCAAGATCATCGAATCCATCTCCATTTGCATCACCCACACCTACAATTGACCATCCGAGATACAAATCATCATGTTCTCCTTCAATAATTGTAGGGGATTCGTTGATGCTTGTGTTTCCATAAAAGACCAACACTCTTCCCTTCGCCGGCTCGAGACCGCCAGAGGTCCAACCCATTTCAGTTACAGCGAAGTCGGAGAAGCCATCATCATTGACATCACCTAGGCTTGCAAGACGACTTCCAAATTCTCCATTTTCCAATTGTCCGAAACTTGTCCAAGAAGATGTATTGGATAACCCTGTGGGGTGACCAGTGTAAAGATGAATAGAGCCAGTTGCAACATTTGAATCATTTTTTCCCCCAGGTGCCGCAACAAGAATGTCATCATAACCATCTCCGTTTATGTCAGATGCACCTGAAATACTTGACCCGAAAAATGCATCTGAATGGGTTCCAAGGAAAGTCAAATCTGGAATTGAAGTATATCCTTCCATCGAACCGTAATGGATGTGTACTGCACCCGCATTATTTGATAATCCAGGTTCTCCATAGATGAGATCGCTATATCCATCGTTGTTGTAATCACCCGATGCATCGGCTCCAATACCAAAGTTGGTGCTATTTGTTGACTCGATTTCCAGTAATGGCTCGGGTGTAATTCGGGCATCATCCCGCCCAGTTAAGTCTCTAACAATTCTTAGCCCAGTCCCATTCTCAATTCCATAAACTAACTGGGCACGTCCAGTAGCATCCAAATGGTGACCAAGAGGGTTTCCTATACCTTCACCTTCATCTACAACAGAATACGTTGAATCATCACCAGTAAGAGAAATTACAGCAACACGGTTGTAAGTTGTGTCGAGGAAAGAAAGGTGAAGAACATCCTCAACATCGATATTTAGAACAAAGTTTTCACCAACTCCGGATGAACGAATTAGAGTATGTCGCCACCATGAACTCGTGAATCGGGTGAGATGTAGGCCACCGGTGTCGGAATCCCGATATGCTACAGCCTCAGTTCCATTACTGTAAATTGCGATTTCAGGTGGGCTTGTAATATTCACATTGTTGACTAAAGTGCGGATTAACCAATCATCATCTGGAGCAGGAGTCCAATCATTTTCTCTAACTATTTTTAGAGAAGACGCATCTACATCAAGGTAGACTATACGTGCAAATCCTCGGTAGTCAATAACAATTGAACAACCACGCCCTACATCTCCTTGTGAATCAACAGTAACTCTAGTTGTTGTACCATCAGGACTCATGGTAAACACTTCCAAATCCTGTGAATCTGCATTGTATCCACAGGCTTTGATATCCTGATTAGGCCCAATAGCTACGTCAATATCTTCGACAGATTCACTGAATTGATCCAGTGATGCCTCAACCCATTCATCAATTCCTCTTTCGGGAAGTAATTCCCAATCAATTCCTTCATTGGTGAGAGTGGTTCCTGCAAGGGCCTCCCCCCAGCCATTGGATAACGAAGTAGAGTTTTCAGAATTTGTTGCATCATCTAAAGGTAATTCAGATTTATTCATTATTAGTGGTGAAATTGATGCAAACACCATGAGTAGTGCTAGTAGAATACCATTTTTCCTCATCAACGCCACCAAATTAGCCGTGGAATCCGCCTCGACCCTATAGGGTCGAGTCAGGGGGGGGTTCTTCAGCCAACCGCACAAACGCATCTCTTTCAACCCGTGACTGCTCCGCGGTGATATGGAGGCAAACCGTTGGCTACTCTGCGCCGCAGGTGGTTGGCCCTCAGAGGAAGTTTGGAGACCACTTTCCAAATGCTGTGATGTAATTATGGGAGTTGATGGAGGTACAGACATCGCTCTTTCAAAGCACCTAGATGTGGTGATGGCAGCAGGAGATTTTGATTCTATTATTGACGAAAAAGTCACTCGAATCTCGTTACCAGATCAAGAAGCATCTGATTTGTTGAAATGTTTAGAATATGCCGCTCAAAATGGTGCCAAAATTGCTGATGTGATTGGAATCGAAGGCGGTGAAATAGACCATTTAATCGCTGTTTTCGCTGCTTTAATTGAATCACCTTCAAATATCGAAGTTCGTTTGTATTTGGGTACCCACGTCGGATTGCGGTGTACAGATTCTTTGAATTTAATTCTTAACCCAAAGACCAAGCTGAGTCTCTTCGCCTTCACTTCGTGTGCAAATGTATCAATTTCTGGAGTCGAATACCCTCTGGAATCTCAACCCCTTGCTTTTTCCACTCAGGGGCTACACAACGTTGCATTAGGTGGTGAGATTAATATTCAATCAGATGGCCCATTAGTGGTATTGATTCAGAATAATCCAACTACTCTCTAATCTTCATCGAATATTCATTTGAACCTGGCAACCCCAATCCTGTTTGATTTGCCTTTTCAGTAATTGCTGCTGCAGAAATAGTTTCTTCAAACGTCCCATTCTTCACGATAATGTTTCTTTTCCAAACAGTCCAAGCGGAATATCCAGGGAATAGAGCACGCCATGTAAAAGGCACTCTACCGGGAGTTACTTTGTTTACCACTCTTACAATTGAAGTGGTGCATGTTGACGTTAGAGTGTTGTACCATTCTGGTTTTTCCTGAATTTCATTTGTGCGAAGAACCATACCTTTGAACAATTCTTTGCGTTTTTCGGGGGTTGCCTGACAAGGAAACAAAAAGACATCATTTTTGCGTGCATTTGTGCGCACTCCCAATATATCTCGTTCTGTTGCCCAGACGATCATCAATTCAAACTCATTCCACAAACCAGTCCAAGGATGATAGCGCTCTCCAATTTCTCTTCGGCATTCAAAAGATGCCATCAAGAACTGATTTTTTTCAAATTCAAAACCAATCATTGTATGTGCCATTCCACGGATTTTGTGGAAATGATCAATCACATAATAAACGCCAACGATATCACTAATTTTTGCAGACCATTCATCCCATTTTTCATCATAATCCTTTGTCGTCCTCCATGTGAAATCTCGACGATTATGGAGTGTGAATGTATCGCCATCTTCGTGTACAGTAAAATGTGCTGTTTGGGCGCAATCTGGGACCCAATTTCTATCATTTCTTGCCTTCTTACGACCGATGGATAACCACCAGAAATTGATGATTAGAGCTAGAATAGCAAACCCTAGAAATGCAATGTATTGCACTTTCATTGTTATTCCTCTTCACTTGATGGTGGTCGTTCAGATAGCAGAATTGAGATGGGACGTGTTTCCTCAATATTCCCTAGTACAATTTTTGCAATTACCGCCATTGGTACGGCTAGAACCATGCCCATAATTCCCCAAAGCCAAAACCAGAATGCTGTGACAAGGAGTAAGACTACAGGAGATATATCCAAACTCGCTCCAAACATTTTGTTTTCAATAAACTGCCCCCAAATTTGTTGATTAACAATCAGGATGATAGCCAATGCAATTGCGATGGAAGGTGAAAGGAGGATGAAGCCCAATATCAGTGGTGGAATTAATGCGAAAAGGCTACCAATATATGGTACGTAGTTTAGTATGAATGTTAGAACACTCCACAAAAACCATCCAGGAACTCCAGCAGCAAATAGGCACGCCCCAGTAACAAAAGCGGTCCCTATACTGACTATAGTTTTGACAACAACATACTTGTTTACACCTTTCCCAATATCGTGAATAATGGTATTCATTTTTTCATTAGCATCTGTAGAATAAGCTGCCGAGAGTCTCTTTGGAAGTGTTTCAGCCTCTAGAATGATGAATACAAGGAATATGAATACAGTGAACATCATTGATAGGAAGTTGGTGATTTCTCCGAACGTAGACATCAATAAACTATCAATCGCTTCACTGTTTATCGAATCTGAAAGTCCAGCGAATGTAATTGTAATCCCTGCCCTTTCCAATTCATCATCCCAATATTCGATTTTTTCGTGTAATTTATCTGTATATTCTGGAATTCCATCTGCAAATTTAGTGATGTCTTGATACAACCACCAACCTATTATGCCAATAATTGCCCCCAATGCTGCCACTACGAAGGCATATGCTGCAAATAGTGGTACTCCTCGATCGTTTAACCAATGCGCACCTGGTGCTAATAGAAAGAAAATCAGTACTGCAAGAATGAATGGTTCAATTACTACTCGGAGATGAAGAAGTGCTAGAACTCCAAGTGCTAGTAAAATTGCTGCATGAGATGCAGTACGCAGTCGGTTTTCAAATTGATCGGATAATTCACTCATGTAGCCGCAGGCTATACTATTGCCCTTTGAATTCACTCCCTTCCATCTGATTTGATGCAAGGATTTGTCGACTACTATTCAAAAGCCACCCATTCATTGTTGGATTGGTCCCACCAGTCTACACTATCGTCAGGCCGTTGCCGCCAATGTATTCCTTGGTCGTCAACATAGGTCGGCATTCCTTCACTATCCGGTGCTAAATTTTCAGCCCACAAATCATCTTGTTCTTCTTGTTGTTCACGACCCATTATTCCTGCCACGATGATACCCATAATGATGGCAATTAGGAACCCTCCTGCGCCTACAACTGCAATAGTTGCAGATAAACTCATGAAGAGCGGTGTTGGCTCATAATCACTACCTGCGGATACCTCTGGCCACCTTGCTGAATCACCACTTGCATTCTTGACCTCAAGACTTGCATCATCAGAAGGCGGCAATCTTACTATGTTGAGCGCTTCTGTAGTGCTTCGACCTTGTGGACTGATGAGAGTTGCACGGATTTTATGAACGCCTGGTGCCCACATTGCACAATCAACTAAAACTAAATCTTCGTATTCTGTATTTGCTTGACCGGGATCAATAACTTCCCATTCAATTTCCATTTCTTGAATCATTGTATCTTGTGTTCCATTAATCATTAATTGACAGGGTGTACCAACTTCTGAGTTTGCACCGACAATTTCAACAACAAATGATGGTGGGGGGTGGATATTGATTTTGAAGGATAATTCAGCCGTTGCAACCATACCTAGTCCATTGACATAGTTTTCAATGATAGTATATTCACCTGCAGGCCATTTACTACAATCCAGTGGCGTTTCATATTCTCCAACCAACCACGGAACTCCTTGGATGGATATCATTCCCATTTCATCATAATGAGCTCCGACCAAGTCGGTTGAGATACGATGAACCCAGCATGTGTCTCCAGTGAAGATGAACTCTTCAGCCTCAAGTTCCATTGATAATTGTGGGGGTGTCAAACTAGCAACCAAAGAGTGGTCTCCTAAATCTTCATCATGTACAACCATTCCAGAATCCACATCCCAGACCCTGAATTGGATGGTGTAATCTGAATCAGACCATGCTTTTACAGTAATATTCACTTGGTGAGTAGTTCCAGATTCTAAGGTAGTATTGTCCCAAAATGAGATGGAAATATCTTCTGTTGAAGCAATAACTTCAATGGCTATTATTGCATTGCCAGCACTGGTTCCGATTGAAGCAACAACACGGACGATGTCAAAATCTCCATCACTATCTTCGTCTAGATGGTCGGCACGAGCATCATAAATTACGATGTGACTTTGGTCTTGAGCAATAGCCATACTCGAAATCATAGGGAATATGCATGCTGCGAATAACAATGCAAACATTTTCTCACGCATTTGCATCACCTCCCTCAGTATTTAGAATTTCATCAAAATCATCGGAACCAATTTCATCACGCTTTGAGTATCTCATTGTGAAGACTGTAATTAAGAAAATTAGCATCGGCCAAGCAAATGTAATCAAACTTGAAGTAGGTTCTGAACCCATTAGAGCAAGTTGGCTGCGTGCATAACCATACTCATCAGAATAACCATCACCATCACCATCGGGGCACCCTTGGATGTCGATGGTTGAACGCCCAGATATTGTTTTGCAATCATCACGTATTTTTCCAATCGGATTGTCTCCAAACCCATCACCATCAATGTCGGACCATTGTACGCGATTTGTTGGAAAGGCATCACCCCAACCATCTGGGGAAGCAGGCCATTCTTCATCGGCATCAGAATAACCATCTCCGTCTGTGTCTGGACATCCTTTACGATCAATCATTGAGACTCCACGACTGACTGGAGAATAAGGACACGCATCCGGTTGATGCCCATCAGCATTATCTCCATATCCATCCATGTCACTATCCATCCACTGAGTGGCATCATGTGAAAATCGGTCACCTTGATCAGAGAACCCATCGCCATCAGTATCTGTACATCCAAATCTGTCGCCTGAACTAGTTCCTGGAACATAGCGGCAACTATCTGCTTCAAACCCTATTGGCTCGTCACCAAATCCATCTCCATCAGAGTCTTCCCATTGTGTTGGTTCATCAGGAAATGCATCTGCTCCAGATGGTGCAGGGTGGGGCAACCAACCTAATCCAATATTTGGGTCACTCGCTCCATCTCCATCTCGGTCAGGACAGCCCCAGCGATCATAGGTACTTGACCCAGGTGTAGCTGGGCATGAATCAGGTTCCCACGATGATGTGCTTTGATTGTCGCCAAAACCATCACCATCAACATCATGCCATTGAGTGAAACATAGGGGTCCACAATCTGCAGTAGGTCCCCCTGGGAATGCATCAGCAAATCCATTTGGATGCGCAGGCCAATCAGAACTAGGGTTTGACCAACCATCCCCATCAAAATCAGGACAACCAAATCGGTCATTTTCTGAAGAACCGGGGGTTTGTTGGCAATAATCAGCACGATTGCCACTAGCGTTATCTCCGAAACCATCTCTATCAAAATCAGCCCACTGAGTGGGGTCGTTTGTGAAATTATCCGCTTGATAGGCGCCAGCTACGTCTTCTTCCTTATTGTCTCCATATCCATCATCATCTGAGTCCCACCACTGGGTGGGATTGTATGGAAAAGCATCGGGATTACGGCCACTTTGATTATCTCCCCAACCATCTAAATCACGATCTGAGTGTTGTGTTTCATCAAATTCAAATGCATCGGCATCATCAAATTCTGACGTCCAATTTTCATCTGGATTCGACCAACCATCATAATCAGTATCAGGACAGCCAATTCGATCATTCATTGATTCCCCGAATGTTGCAGGGCAATAGTCAGGAGTTGTTGCACCTTCAAAGAATATACCAATTCCGATTGCCTCATGGGAATCATTCCAATCGGTATTGTGCCAATTGTCTCCATATCCATCTAAGTCATAGTCCCCCCATTGGGTTGCATCTTCCCAAAAAGCATCGGCTCCATGTTCAATTTTCCACACAGGCCCCCATTCTCCCCAATTATCTGGGTCAGACCAACCATCGTTGTCGCGATCTGGGCAACCTAGGCGATCTTCGATCGAGTCACCCCATTCAAGGGCACAACTATCTGGATTGATTCCATTCCCATTATCACCAAATCCATCTTGATCTTGGTCAGCCCATTGAGTGGGTTCGTTGGGAAAAAGATCTCCAGAATCGGACCAGCCATCACCATCTGCATCAACGCATCCCGTATAATCTTCAGTTGATGTGCCTGCAATCTGTGGGCAGTCATCATCGTCATCGAAATGACCATCAAAATCTGTATCTCGCTCATCCTTGTCAATATTGACAGCAACACTGTAATCGAAATCATCTGAGAACCAAGAGTCCTCTGAGATGATTTCTATGTACACAAATCCAAATGGCCCTGAATGGCTGATGTAGTATGTAGCGCTGCTGTATGTGGTGTGGGTTCCACCATCTTGGGTTTGGTTATCCCAATAGAGTTTGATTCGAGGCTCACAGCCACCGTCCCAAGCAGTACAAGAAATACTCACTGCGAAACCTACTGTATCGCCGTTAACCACTGCGACCTTCATGAAATCACGGCGATCACCGTCATAGTTGACCGAGCCACTAGCAGATGTCCCGTCGTTAATTTGATCTGCACCTGCAATCGAATCGTTTGCCTCAGCACTAACGACGGGAATCATGGCGAATAATACCACGATTAAAACAGTGCGAACGGCATTGGCTCGGACAAGATTGGTAAGGCCCATCAAATACCGTAGGCACCCGTATATGTAATATTATTACCCCTTAGTATAATTGGTGTTGATTTGCCAATATTGATGAAATTAAAGTTCAGTATTTTCATCAGGTCCCCATTCGGAACGAGTTCGATTGAGACCAATTCTTTTTGCAAAAAGGAATCGGAAATTGAGGAATCCATCTCCCCATGTATTGATTTCAGCATCACCGACTCTGATTCGATAAGGAACACTAACTTCAACAGCCTTTTTCCGGCCAAAACATCGGCGTGCATTGATTTTCATTTCTTCAGATAATGGCATTCCATCGTGAGTAGGGCGCATCTTTGGATTTTCCATAATTTCTTTTCTGAAAACCCACATACCACTCTGTGAGTCATGTATTCCATACCAGAATAGCATTCGTGCAGTGAAAGAAAGGCCCCAGTTCCCAAAACCATGCAATCCGGACATGGCACCTTTCTCTGCTCTCCGAAGTCGATCACAAGTGATGAATTTCAAATCTTCTTCGACAAGTTTCCGCACAAGTCCTGGAACTTCTTCACCAGGATATGTACAATCGGCATCTAGAGTAACAATAATGTCTCCAGGTGCGATTGCAAACCCGGTTCTATATGCTCTCCCGTACCCTTTCCGGGGTTCCATTACAACCCAAGCACCTTCTTCGGCAGCAAGTTCCCTGGTTCGGTCTGAAGAATTACCATCGACAATCAAGAAATCGAGTTTTTCACACCAACCATCATTTGGAATAGAACGGATTGTATCTACAATAGCCGCTTCTTCATTTCGTGTCGGAATGACGACAGTCACGTGAACTGGAAGTATGTCTGACATGTTGCTCCCCTTTGTCCGAGAGCAATGGGTGTTTTGAATGCAACCATAGGTAGCGCGTGGTGGATTCCTTCAAAATAGAGGGCCCTACAGGCTCAAGTGGTTACAACCATGCACATTGCGATGTTATCTGGTGAATACCCTCCCAGGTGGGGTGGAATGGGTTCTACAGTATTCCATCTTTCAGGCGCGTTGGTTCGAATGGGTCATCGAGTAACAGTCATCACTCGTAGAGACAAAAATGCTCAACGAAATCCAAAAATAATTCCAGAGCAGGAAGGTGTAAATGTTCGCCATGTCAAATGGTTACCCCTTCCAATGGCATTCACAGTGTCTTATGGAAAATCGGCCCTTCGGGAGTTGTTGAGAGTACATGAAAAAGATCCAGTAGATGCAGTTCACGTCCATGCCCCGATGATTAGTTGGACAGAAAAGCAGTATAGTTTGGTCAAGGAGAAAGTAGGTCCAGTAATCACTAGTCTCCATGGGTCTTGGCTGGGAGAGAGAGATGGTATGATTCGTGCTGCGAAGCACGGTGAATCTGCAACTTGGAAGAACCCAAATGACCTTGCTATTCTTTTATCCGGAAAGCATTATGCAAAATATGAGCGTGCTGCAGTTCGAGCCTCATCAATTTGTGTTGCAAATTCTGAAGCAACAAAAAAGGATTTTCAGTCAAGATATGACCCACTTGAAGGATGGCGTTGTGAAGTAGTCCGATGGGGTGTTGATACAGATATGTTTGTACCTTTAGATCGTGACCACGAGGATACTATGCTGGCACATGAGAAAATTCGAATGCGCTACGGGGAACCCGATGAAAAATCTCTAGCCGGTGAAAGTGATACAAAAACACCGCTAATTTTAGCAGTTGGGAGACTAGTTGCCCGAAAAGGATTCAGAACATTATTGAAATCAATGCCTGGAGTATTGAATAAGCATCCAGGCGCTCACTTGGTGATTGTTGGTAGAGGCCACATGAAACGAACTTTAGAAAGACAAGCCAAGCGTCTTGGGGTTTCAGCATCTGTGACGATTGAGCCAGGAATGCCATTTGCAGATTTAGCTCAATTGTTTAGAAGCGCAGATATTGTCGCATACCCCTCGTATTATGAAGGTCAGGGATTAATCCCACTTGAAGCAATGGCGAGTGGTACACCTGTGGTGACTGTTGATGATGGTCCACTTCCGGAGATGGTTGACACAACGGTTGGAGGTTTGTTTAACCTTGAACGACAGAATTCGTTGGCTGAATCAATTAATTCATTACTTTCCAATCCCTCATCAAGAGATGAAATGGCAGCAAAAGGGCGGCGGCGTGTATTAGATGAATACACATATTCTCTAAATGCTGAACGTTATGCTGGTTTTTATTCGGAATAATCACTCAACGTCTCCAAAGTCTGACAGAGCAGGAGGTAGTTCAGCATCCATGTTTGGTTCTTCAGGAGATCCTTCATCAGCAATTGAATCAAAGTTGGTCTCATTACCTGACAAACTTGTCCCCCATGATTCGATCATTTCTAAATCAGCAGCTAATTGCTTCTTGCTTCGTAAAGTCATGAGCCCTCCTATTATTGCTAAAATTAGCATTATTCCGGCGATTGAAATAACACCTGGTGAACTGAGTATAGCAGCAATACCTGTTTCATCTCCAGATTTTTCAACTTGAATTGTTAAGGAAATAATTTCAGAGGAGTATTCACCATCAGCAGCCCAAACCTCTAACTTTGCAGCGTCGGAAGATCCAATATCAGCCGTTACTTCTGCAGTGTATACATTGTCCCCCTTGCATTCTTCACAATTAGGTTCATCGCCATCTAGAAGCGTGAAGCTGAATGATTCTCCAGCTACTTTCAGAACACCGTTCACAGATCCATCTAGTTGAGTAGTCCCATCTTCATCACTAAGTTGAACTGATACTGTGAATGTGTTTGATGAATCAGCAACTAATTTATCAACATCTAAGTTTAGATTTGACAATACTGGATCGGTTGGATTCAGAGTAACATTTACCCATGCAGTATCACTTATACCTCGTGAATCTCGAACAGTTAGAGTAAATGTATATGCTTGCGTTCTTGATCGGAACCACATAGTAAAATCGTCATCATTTGCAATTTCTATTGCTTGGCCATTTTCTATTTGATGCCAAACCCATTGAATGATATCACCATCAGCATCATATGAACTAGTTCCATTGAAATGAATTTCTTCACCTGCAGGTAATGTGTCTCCATCTTGCATCCCTGAAATAGCCGCATGTGGTCCCGTTGGTAGAACAATCAAAGTCTGATTAACAATTCTTGTAAGTCCAGTTGAATCTGTTGCAGTGAATGTGAGAGTATGTTCCCCTGCAACGAGATGAACATCGTTGTTATACCAATAACCGGTCGTACCATTTTCTACAATTAACTCGTTAGCAAGGTTGGAACTAATATTTACCCAAAAATCATCTCCTTCAGCATCAAATGACTGTCGGAAATCAAACAGAACAGGTGCATCGCTGTAGACTTCAACTTCTGGAACAGGACTAGAAATAATTAGGACTGGGGCACTTGGAATGACATTGATTTCAATACTGTATACAGATGGTAGATTTACATTATCATCTACAGTGAAATTCAATGTTTGCAATCCTGTTGGCAAGCGCTTTGTTAACGTCCAATCAGTTCCTAATGCTCCTTCGATTAGAGATGAATCCCAACGAACAGCAATATTATCTGAATTCACAGCAATATCTTCTTTGCAGATATAATTTGATGAAATATTACTTGGGAAATCAGTACATTTTAGATCCCAATCTCCACTTCCAAATGCCTCGAATATATGGAGAACACTAGAATCTGTGGTAAAATTTGAATGACTTGATATATTCGCAATAGGGGCAGAATTTTCAACATTTAATGAAATTGACATTACTGACCAGACCCCTATATGCGATGCTTGATCATCGGAAAGAGAGAGTGTTAATTCATGAAGGCCATTTGGTAATCTCCCGGTCCAAATGAAATCATTTCCATCATTATCATATGGTAATTCTCCAGTTAGATCACTTTCCCATTTCATTATCATTGGGTTGCCTTCAGGATCATAGGATGCAGTTCCATCCAAGGTTACAACATGCCCCGATGTATTTCCATCTCTTGAAATTGTGAAAATAGGATGTGGTAATTCATTGACCAACTCTATTGCATAGATGATCTCTATTGGTGTATTAACATCGTCTGTGATGGTAATGGTATAGTCAAATTGAATTACATTACTTGCAGCATCTGAGAATGTTTCATTCCATTCAGGAGAACATGGTATTGGTGGACCTGTATCACCACTACGATATGATACATCTATTGTGCAAAGAATAGTGTCGCCCTCTGGATCAAACGTTCCACTCATGTTGATATTCAATGCTGCAGTTCGATATAGACGCAAAGTTCCATCAAAATCAACAGATGGGTCTGTTACAATTGTTACTACAGGCGGTAAATTTCGTAATACAATATCACGGGTTTCATTCGCACAGTTACCTTGGTTGTCACAAACCTGAAGGGTAATTACATGTTCACCATCAGATAGTGAATAAGTAGAGCCACCAAGTGAATTTACAGTGAACATATCAGTTGTGCTGAACTGCCCATCAATATTACTCGTCCAAGTCCATGTTATGGGGTCATTATCGAGATCCCATGTTTCTGTAGCATTGAATGTAACTTCTCCACCACTTGAGAATACATCATTATCTGAAGGTGTAGACCATACAATCAAAGGCGCTTGATTAGTCAATGTGATTACACAAAAAGTAGTTTTTGAGCCCAATGTCCCATCCTCAGTAACAGTACTTGTGAAATCGGTACGCTGCCCATCGTATTCACAACCAATTGAGTGGTTAACCCAATTTCCAAGGCCATTTGAATCAGTTCTTTGGTAGAGGAAAGGTCCAAGCACAGCATTACCACTGTAGGGTAAAGTGTGTGTTTGAGCAGCATTCAATTCTGTGAATGATAGATTTACCACGGCATATGGCAATCCATGTGAGTTTTGATTCAGAGCCCACAAATCCAAAGTCCACATTTTGTCAATTTGACTTCCAACTCCAATATTCTGTGCAAGTGAATCTAATGCTCCCGAATCAATCCAGCGCAATGTGCTTGGCAGTCCAGTTAAATCGAATATGGTTGAAGTTCCCAGTATTGAATTTGACATATTTATCGATGAATCTCGCAGATTAATTTGCCCGCTACATCCGCTTAAATCGAGGGTATCAATTTCGATATGATGTAGGTCTGTGAATTCAATACAGTTATTCCCAGTTAGAATTGTGTAGTCTAGCGAACTGGTTAAAGATACACCACTTCCATCCCATGCAATGCCATTATTTGAACCAATAATTGTTAGATTTGAGATATGTGCTTCAGTTTCAATTAATTGTACAAGTGGACCAGATCTATTCCCACTTGCATGTAATCCATGAATGTCAACCCAACCGTTGAAATTCATTCCAGTGTTGTCTATATCAACAGCATAGCCATTATTGCCTGGATCAGTGACTACCAAATTATGAAATTGCAAATCAATACTATCAATCACCCTCACTCCTCCTGAAGCGTCTTGTGTTGAGCTACAACGTGTGCATGAAACATTTTTCGAGCCCGACATCAAGTCATTCGATTTTTCAAAATATAATCCAAACCCGAGGTCTGTAATCAGAGCAGAATTTCCATTGTTGGTACTTTCTAAATCAAAAATCTCAACATTACTTGAATCGTAAATTCTCAATCCATTTAATCCATTATTTGCAACTTTTACATCATGCAATCTAGGATGGGCTTCATGAGCATATAGGCCGACCCCAGAATTATTCTCAGCACTCCAATTGTCACCAATCAAACTTGCCTTTGAGAGGTATATCCCATGACCGGGACTTCCAGATACATCTAATCCATGGAAATTTGAAGCCCAACTTGAACTTCGAATAAACACACCAGATTTATCATTGCTGGAAACTGCATTTGAATCTCCCGAATTTTCAACTGTTAAGTTGCGAACAATTGTGGCACTATCAATCATATATGCCTTGAATCCATTGCATTGATTATTTTTGACCAATACGTCGGTCATGTCTACACCGGTTGTATTCAACCCAATAGCATAATTGCAAATCCCCGAAGTCTTTGCATTAGGACCACCAGTTCCGGTAACTGTAAGATTTTCAAAAATAGCATTCAGAGGTGAATTAAAATTTGAGCGATTATCCTGTTCTACATTGACTCCACGATACATGCTATTCGAAACTGTCACTTCTCTGAATGTAGGTCGAGTTGTGGCTCCAGTTGAATAGTGCTCAACCCATATTCCATTGTCCGTTCGGTCAATTGTAACATTATCGAACAGCCCAAGAGAATCTTCAACCCAGACCCCTGCAGTTTGCCAACCCTGATTTCCGATATGAGTAATATTTGAAATCGCAACATCTCTAAAATAGCCATCAGAATCACCCCATAGATTGATTCCACGCGTTGTTAAACCATCAATTGTGGCTCCAAGAATGATAGGGCGGCTAGAAACTCCTGCTGAAATTGCAATACCTGATCTAGCATTCGATGCAAGTCCTGCTACATCCTGACCACCATCTTGTACAGTTAGCCGTTGGATAACAGGTTCTGCATTGTCATACATGTCGATTCCGACATAATCTGGATTGTCTAGGTAAACATCGTTTAGTGAGGGGTTACTATCATAAATTGTAAATCCAAATTCTGCATCTTCCATAATTAAATGTTGAATCGAACTTCCTCTATTTCGACTTGTAGCATTGAATTGAATGCCTTCATGAGCAATACCCGTTGATGAACTCGCAAATACAACTGGATTAGAAGCGGTACCAGTAATATCTAATTCTCCTTCAACAAATATTCGCAAATCATCATTCATGAAAACTGTTGAACCTGCATCGATAACTAGTGTATCACCTGCTGCAACTGTATAGTGTGATGTAAGGACTCTAGTACCAGTCCAAGTTGTAGTAGAACGTGACACAGTTTCATTTGATTTTGTATCCTCCAATGTAGCAGGTATGAATGGAGATAAACTGGAAATTAGAAGTAATCCGATGAGGACCTGAACGACTCTAGCATCCCTCACCATGCCCCTTACCGGGAACCCATTCCATTGAATCCTTTCGGCTCCCAGTCTGCCCAATTATCACGACTAAAAGTTTGATTTCATCTTGTAGGAGAGATTATGACTGGTAGGCAATGCGCGATGTTTGGAGAAGTATCATGCCAACAGCATTTGTTCTTTTCAAAACAGAACCATCTATGGAGAGAGATGTTTTTTTGACCCTTTCTGGTATGGATTCAATAACAGAAACACATGCACTATATGGCGAATATGACCTTGTTGTAAGGGTTGAAACCGAAGACTCAAAGGAATTGACAAAAATGCTAATTGGCAATCTTCGATCAATTATGGGGGTCAAGGAAACTGAAACCTTGTTGGTTGCAGATTACTGAGGTGGGAATATGGCCGTTGGATTTATTTTAATTACAACAAAACCAGGATTTGAGAATTCAGTGCGGGATGCACTTTCCAATGTAGAATTGGTCACAGGTCGGTGGTCAGTGTTTGGTGAGTACGATATTTTCGTAAAAATTGAGGCAGCCGACGAGGGCGATTTAACTCGATGTATTATTGAAGATGTCCGTAGTATCAAAGGAATCGTCGATACTCGTACTTTGATTGGTGCTGAAGTTTGATTAGAGTGCACGATGCAATCTTACCGTCAGTGATTTTGCAGCATTTGGACATTCTGCAGTGCGCAAACGATGTGCGGCTTCCGTCCAGTATGAAAGACGTGAATCTGTATCTAATTCACCTTGCCAAAACCACCGCATAGCATCTAGACGCCTACCTGAGGCCACATCAAGTGGAAGGGGCACATCTAGCAAACGTTCGAGTGTTGTTGCAGCCCCTAGTGGATTTGTTTGTGCCTGAGCTTGTACTAATGCCAATCCTAGAGATACTCGATGAATCGGATCAGCAGTTCGTTCGACCAAACGACGCATAGCAGCTTCTGCCGCCAAAATATCGGATCCACTTTCATTAGAGAGGCGCAAATTGGATACATGTTCTAAACGTTCAATCAATGGGTCATTACTATTGGTTAAGTTGGACAATTCATCTCGAATTAATTGTGCACCACCGCTATCCATATTTTGAATACAAATCCGATGCCGTATCATTGCTAAAAGAACCACTGCGGCCTTTCTCTTTTCTTTTTCTAAACTACCAATATCAATATTTGATAGGTCCTTAGATATTCCATCTGGGACTCCCTTTTCATCTGGTAATCGATCATCCAACTTTGCTGCTAATCGAGAGATTCTCATTTGTGTGGCAGCAACAGGAGATGAATTCTCCAATGCGATAAGATATGCTTCGTGTGCTTTCTTCAATTCACCATTTGTCCGATGCAACCTTGCCAGTAATTCATAATCCGGTTTAGGTAACGAATTGAGATGTTCCTTTGCAAAATTAATTTCTCCACGGTCTAAGGCAACTTGTGCAGCCATTCTTCGTAATTCATGTGCTTCAGGAAGATGGTGCAATACATCTGCTAGGAGAGTTGCAGTAGAAGATGAACCATTACTCATTATCGATTCTGAATGTTCCTTAATAAATTGGCTAGAATCTACTCCTGCCATTGTCAAATGATATGCCTCAAACCAACGAGCATCATTCCCGTCAACAGACGACCAACGTTTTGCGGCATCTGCATGAATCTTTTTTGGATCATCCCATGAAACTCTTCGAACATTCCGAACAAGGTGTTGCACTTCGACACGTCCGTCAGGCCATCGGAGTAAGGCTGCATCATCCAGTGCGTCGATATCCAATGAATCGAGGAGCATTGCATCAATTGGTCGAGGCTCAGAGCATAAGGTGTCGAGATCACTTTTCTGACTTGATGAAATTCTAGATAGTACAGTCCCTTCAACGAAAGATTGCACGGCTTCACTTGCTTCTGGCAATTCATCTGTGGGTTCCCATAAATGTAGAGCTAAGGGGTGACCATCCAATGCTTTAGTGACCTCAATTGCTCTCTCTTCGGTCACTGAATCTCCTAACAAAAAGTAACCATATTCAGACTGAATTCCTTCTAGTTTCAATGTGGCTTCATAAGGTGAAGGCGCCCTTACCCCAATAGCTAATTTTATTTTATCAGAATCCATCAATCGAGATAATAATTCGTTGATTTTACTTTGATGTCTTTCATGAACAGATTGGAGATTATCTGCAATCAAAATCTTATTGATTTTGACCAACATCGCAATTTGCGCCTCCAGATTTTGAGGGGCATCATCAATTCCAAGCCACTTTGCAATTAAATTGGTTACGTCCATTGAAGAATCGAGAGCACAATATCGACTATTTTTCAATTCCTTTAGGAGAGCAGTTTTTCCAATTCCCGGTATTCCAGTGACAATAGCAAATCCATTTTCCAATTCATTTTGAAGATTAAGAAGTTCAACATTTCTGCCAAATACTCCATTGTTTGTTTTTGTATAATCATTAGTTTCTTCAGCAGATTCAACAGTCATCGTTACTTGTTGCCTACCTTTACTCGTTATGTGAATGACATTTCGGCGACGTGAACCACCACCTATAACGTGCGCTTGGCGGGTCCGAATAAGGCCAGAATTTTCTAACAACTTTAGTGGTTCATGCAAAGCACTGCGAACCAAACCAAGTGATTCCGCCAACCCTGGAAGAGATAGTTCTCTTGGAACATCCCATGCATTTTCAATCTCTTCAGGATAGCGTGTGAGCAGACGCAAGATTCGCGTCTGAGACTCGGTCAGCATGGATACTCTGAGAACTTCTTTACTCATGACCCTTCACCTGTCATGGGAGGGTTGATTGAAGACGACTAAGTCGGGTAGTTGAGGTGTGCTGATGCCAATGGACCCTAAGTCGCTTCATTTGCCATCCAAACCAGGTGTATACTTGTTTAGGACGGATGAAGGCCGTGTTCTCTACGTTGGGAAAGCAACGAACCTTCGCGATAGAGTCCGTTCTTATTTTGCAAAGAATCCAGACAGGGTTATGATTCCAGCATTAATAAAAAATTCAGAGGATGTCGAATGTATAATCACCAATTCTTCTAATGATGCTCTGATTCTTGAGCGTCAGTTAATTCGCGAACATAAGCCACGATACAATTCACTGTTAAAGGACGATAAGTCCTATCCATTCATCGCACTGAGTTCCGATGAAAGTCCAAAGATTCTGTACACCAGGCATCCACCTAGGGGTGCAAAGAGATGGGGTCCTTTTCCCGATGCGAAGGCAGCAAAATATGTTATCAAGTTGCTAAGAAGATATTTCGGAATTCGTGATGAACGGAACAATTTGCCCTTTGGATACATTGAAAACACTGATTCTGAGACATATTCTCAACGAATCCGCGCAGTCGAAAGCGTGTTAGATGGAGATGCATTTCTTCTCATCAAAAACCTACAGCAAGAAATGGATGAGCATAGTGAGAATTTGAGATATGAGGCTGCAGCGCGTAGCCGTGATCTGATAGCAGCAGTCCAACAAACACTATCTCAACAAGTCATTCATTCCCGCTTTTATCAGGAATGTGATGCAATAGGTTTTGCTAATCAGGGAGACTTTGGCACTGTTGTAATCCTCTCTACTGAGAAGGGGAGCATTGTTGGTCAGAACCAATATCCATTGATGCATCGAGGAGATATCGCTGAGTCGGTTAGTTGTGTACTTTCTGAGCATTATTCTCAGCGCAAACCACCCAAGACGATTCTAGTACCCTCTCCAATTGGAGAATGGATGGAATCATGGCTTACAGAACGCAGGGGCTCGAAAGTTGAAATTCGAAACCCCCAACGCGGTGAATTGGTAAAATTGCGGAAAATGGCAGATGCAAATGCAGAAGCTCAATTAATGCGTAATCAGTTGAAAGAAAGTGGGAGTTTGGAGCAACGAGCAGCAGATGACAGTGCTGCATTACTTGGTATGGAAATATTAGATCACATTGTCTGTTTTGACATGGCTCAATTGCAAGGTGAAGAGCGAGTTGGTGCAAGTATTTGTTTGCGAAATGGTCGTCCTTCTAAGAAAGAGTACAGAAGTTATGCAATCAAAGATGACGCAGTTGATGATGTAAGAATGATGCGTAGTGTGGTAGAAAGGTGGCTGAAGCGTCAAGAAAAATGGCCTGACTTACTTCTGATTGATGGAGGAATCGTCCATCTAGAATCAATTCATGAGTTATTAATCGAACATGAACTTCTCGATTTAGTCCCCCTAGCAGCATTATCCAAGCGTGAAGAAACAATTCATCGGGTGGGTGTAGATGACCTTGTTTTGGATCGGAGAGGCCGTGCTCTTATTTTTGCTCGCGATGAAGCTCACCGTTTCGTCAATACATTCCACCGGAAGAGAAGAAATAGAAAGGCAATTTCCGATCCTTTGGAACGCATCGAAGGTCTTGGGGCAAAGAAATTGCAATCATTGCTAAGGCATTTTGGAGGTCGGAAAGGAATTGAACACGCAAGTCGGCAAGACCTTGAATCTGTATCTGGCATTGGTCCTGCATTGGCAACTAGGATTTGGTCTGAATTGCATTAGATGTCAATCCCATTTGAGAAGATCTTCGTATCCTTCATCCCACCCTTCACTGGGAATATTCCCTTTGGAATCTAGTCCTTGTAAAGATGCATCCATATCGGGGAGCCCATCATTACTGTAGAGTTCATTTCCAGTTATCTCTGCTTGTTTTATTCTCAAATTTGCCACACGGTCATTTTCTTTTTGCAAGGTTCCTTTTTTCTTCTGTGCTTTGCGTCTTCTTCTGATGTAGAATAGTAGGATAATTAGTCCTAGTAATCCGAAAATATATCCAGATAATTGCCAAAAGATGTATTCCCAACCAATAACAAACCCAAATCGGACACTATCTGATTGAGCATCACAATTTTCTATCTCATTACTTGTACATACAGGGAAGTGATAGGTGAGGGTTTGTCGCCCATCAGATTCTGACAATTCTTCCCGACTTAATGAACTATCAAAGAATGAAAAACCCAAGCCTCGTGGAAATGTTATTGAAAATGTCACAGCGGGTGTAACCAATTCACCTTCAAAATCTTCAGCTATTGGGTATATTTGTTCTTCAATTTCGTTCCCTTCAGTAATTTCGAATCCAGAAATATCACCAGTTGCAGATTGATGTTGAATGTTAGTTACTGAGAGCATAGTTTGAGTCAAACTCGAAATTGCTCCAGTAATCCCCATGCTACCCCCTACCCATTCTGCTTTGAGTGAGCCAATGTCTATTTCAAGCACAATTCGTATTGGTCTATCGTCCCGAAGAGTCGAACCTGGCCCCAGATCTAAATTACTTACAGACGCACCTACATAGATTTGAGATGCTGACATGAGTACAGGTGAATCTTCTTGCTGAATTTCGGATTCTGCATCCCGCATTACTTCATTCAACTCACGTTCATAGATTTGAGCAACATCATCGGCAAAGAGATTTATTCCATCAGCGGAAATGGAAAGTGGCACATCATCATCTCCAATTGGAACGGTCAATTCGTCATCATAAGGACCCAGTAAACCACCTGCAACAGAGTCACCAATTTGGATTCCACGCCTGATTAAATCAGATGGAATGGCCTCTATTACCACATTATCCTGCTTTTCGGATACCGAATCAGGGACGCCAATTCTGTATAGTAATATTTCAATTTCTGCATCTGTAACCATTTCGATTGTTTTACTCCACTCATGGATATCAAGGGCTTCAATATTCAAATCAATATTCACAGCCATACATGTTCGTCGATTTGCTCCACAAACAAAGTCCAGAGAATCCTCACCACATTGGTTTGAAGTTTGACAAATTGCATGTTCCCAGTTGTATGGATTATTACCTGTGAGTGCAATCTCATGAGATTCTTCCGAACCAATTGTATATTCGAATGTCAGGCTTTCAGGAACCCCTTCAGTAGAGCGAATCCATGAGGGGAGTAGGATGGTGACAGTAATGTCAGCAGGTGGCAGATCTTCTGAAATCCAATTGGTCAATTTTCCAGTGGGTAAATTTCCTGAAAATCGTCCAGCATTCATCAATGCAGCGAAATCTTCGTCAGTTAATACATTTGGATTAAATCCATGTAAATCAACATCAAAATCTTCTGCAAATGAGTTAATCATTTCCACAACATCTAGATCAAATGTGTTTGATTCTGATGAAAGATATAGTGGAAATGTACCATTCATTGCATTGGGCCCCTGAACACACCAAAAACTAGGTGAAATTTCATTGCAAGTGTTACTTGAATGGATAAAATCTAGTCCTCCAAGTTGATCCGCAGGTGCATATTCAAAGGGTGTGAATGAAATTGGAGTTGGGCTGTAAGTATTGACTAAATCATTCAATTCATCCACAGGGACTCTATCCGCGAAATCACTCAAGTCAGCTAATCCTGTGTGGTGTGCTAAGCGCATTCCATCAGATGTAACCCATGGAACTGTTACCCTTTCATCAACAAAATCCCATCCCCAATCACTAAGTGTATCTGAACCAATGTGATGGAGTCCCATTGAAATTTCCACATTCGTGGCATGCTCATTGGATGCATCTACTAAGACATCCATGCTAACACCTCGATCATTACCTAAGTCGATTTCTACGGCTTTTGTTGTTGTAGTTCGACGTGCGATTGTAATCGAAGCAGATTGGTTTTGCCATTCTTCAGATGTAGTTGAGAGATGGTCAATATTCCATCTTCCGTAATCATATGTATATCCGCCTTGTACTGCTTGGATAGTCTCTCCTCCACTATCCACTTCCAACAGTGTTCCATAACTTGGTGGAATGAATTCAAAAGATGCAAAATGCCCCGGAAGTGCAGTGAGATTCATCTCAGTCGTTACAGTACCGCCCATTGTTAGCAGCCCTTGATATGTGCGTTCTACATCCAATCCCGAAACAGTCATTCCTATGCTTGCAGGATCTACACTAATCCCCAGAGTTGTTCGCAAACAGATTGGTGGGTTGTATGCATCATTGGGCAACCCTGCTAGTTCATCTGCACTATCAAAATCAGCGTCAGATGTGCATTCCACATTCTGGTCATTGATTTCGATTTGATTCACATATTGAGTATTAATCCCAGATGTTGTGCCAAATCCGTTATCGATTAAGCTAGTGACAGATGATTCAATCTCTTGTCGTAGTGCTTCTTGTACATTCATTCCAGATGTGGTTACATAATCGAAATAATTCCGAAGGTAATCCGCAGGAATCCCGTCAGTACTTGCATCAGAACCATTGCCCAATGGCAAATCATCAAGGAAAACGTCATTCCTCCTGATTTCATGAACTGCCCA
>JASLKH010000009.1 GCA_030747675.1 Candidatus Thalassarchaeaceae archaeon
ATCTGTCGCTGCACAATTCCATGATACTTGGTTGACCGAGAATAGTACCAATTTGTCTGGAAATGTTGGCTTTGAGTACCTTATTCCTGCTAGTCAAGCGTTGGGCCAAGTCACCATCACACTGTACTATAATGGCTCATCTACACTTCTTTCAGATGCTAGTACGATAAACACAGTAACTGTTCGTTCGATTACAGTACTTGTGGTTGATTCGATAACTGACAATCCAATTGCTGGAGGTTCTTTCAATGTTACTGGGACTTTGGTATCAGATAATGGAAGTGCAATTATAACTCGTGACGGGACACCTATGCTCCCAACATTGACATTTGATATTGATGGATTTGATAACACATTTTTGGCTGCAAATGGAACTGTGCAAGGTGACGGCACATGGCGGGCCCAAGTGACATTGTCAGCGGATTTCCCAAGAAACACGCATACAATCACAGCCCAATACACTCCTCCAGTTAATTTCTATGAAGGAAGTTCGGGCAATAATACATTTGACAGCCGAGGTTATTCTGTACTTACAATCACTTCGCCAACTGACTTGAATTTGAATAATAGGACAGTACGCGGTGAAAATATTACTGTATTTTTCTCATTGTACGATAATGCAGGAAATCCAATTGAAGGTGAAACAATTTCAATCAACTTTTCAGACTTACCAGCAGGAACCAGTCCAACAACTGATTTGAATGGGTTTGCAAATCTCACATTTACAATTTCAAACATAACCACGCCTGGCCCTCATTACATCAATGCTTCATATGCTGGTTTAGCAGGTTCTACAGGAGTAATTGGGGATATTGATTGGACAAGAGTAGTCGTTCTTGCTCCAACGGAATTAACCGTTACATCTGTTGAAGGTTCACGTATTGCGGGTCAGAATTTGATTGTCAATGGTACACTATTGGATGAACATGGCAACGCTCTCCGTGGTACAGATGGAAATGAGTCCGGAGGTATTGTGCATTTGATTGTAGATGGATTTGATGTTGGACCCACATGGGCGGCGTATAGCAATGCATCCACGGGTGAATATTCAATAATTTACACATTACCTCAAGATATTGATGCTGGAAATCACACACTGACTGTTGAGTTCCTTGGAGGTTATCTTTGGGTTGATCCTGTTGGTGCTGGAGATTCAGTTAATCCAGAATATTATCTTGGTTCATCTTTGGAAGCAACATTCAATGCAACGCAACCAACGAACATCCAAGTATCATCAGGTGGCGAAGTTGATCGTGAAGATTTGATTTCAGTCAGCGGAGTTCTTCTTGATTCGGTCGATAGGCCGGTAGGAGATATGACAATTAGTATCTACCTAGATGGGGTATTTTTGACGAATGTAACTTCCGATTCTTTAGGCTCATTTGAGGTATTTTATCCAGTTCCTGCTGATATGACACTTGGTGTCGTTACAATGGATGTGAATTACTATGGGGCTGAATTTTATCTACCATCTTCGGCTCAAATTGATTGGGAAGTTTACAGTTCTGTTGTTGTTGAAGTTGCTGAAACTGATGCAGCTGCGACTGGAGACACAGTCGTGATAATGGGTACAGTTCGTGATAACTTACCAGAGGGGTGGATTGATGGACATAGTGTGGACATTCGAATAGATGGAATGTTGATAGGAAATGCGACAACTGATGCCAATGGCTCTTGGGCCATATCTTGGACAATTCCTCAATCAACATCTCAGGGCGAACATATCATCGAGGTAGTATCTCCTGCCCAAGGATGGTATCGAAGTGGATTGGGTAATGGCACAATCATGGTTGCTCACCATACTGCCATCAGTATTTCGTCCTACAATGGTGGTGATGCTACAAGAGGTGCCTATTGGATATTGAATGGCCGTCTTTACGATTCCGACGAAGCAGGTCTCCCTGGTGTTGGTGGGGCAACCGTTCAGATTGCATTGGATGGTGCATCTTTCAGCACAGTAACCACCGATTCAAATGGTAACTTCACAATAGATATCTCAGTAGACATGTCGAGTTCCCGAGGTGATCACACTGTAACTGCACGCTATGATGGAGATACTCTATTGCTATCGAGTGAACGTGATACTACTGTAACCACATGGAGTGATGTAGATGTCCAAGTCACATTTGTGTCTGATAATGCAATACGTGGCGACACGACCCACCCAATTCGTATTGAAGGGCGAGTAGTAGAATTAGGTGGAAGTGGAAATGCACTTTCAAATCAGTCCTTATCTCTAATTTCAGGGAATACCACGATTGATTCAAATTATGTTGTTTGGGACAATGAAACAGGGACATTTGCAATTGAGTTTGTTGCAGATCGATATATGTCAATTGGTGATTTGGAATTCACACTAACTAGTAATGTTGACAGTTCTCGCTACTTGAACTCTGATGATTCTACATTCTCTCTATTCTTGCGGGTTCGAGTAGTATTCGATATTGGATACGGAGACGTTGAATGGGGAGGTTACTCAATTAACGGATCAATTACAGCGCGTGACTATTATTCAAGTCAGGCTATCCCAAGTCTTTCTGTTGAAGCACACTTACGAAATGACTCAGCAATTGACCCACTTGATTATCAGAGAGCAGGCGATACTAACGATTACGGTGTTTGGACATTTGAATTCGACATCCCTGATTCAATGGATCCTTACTCAGATCAGGATACTTGGGGGCCATTGCACCTTTGGTTCAATAGTACCTCGCCAGTTCTTTCGGATGACAGTAGGGCTGAATTAGCACGTTCTATGTATGTTCTTGAGTATGAACCTGAATCAGCAGAAAGCGAGTCAATATCGGGCTGGGTTTGGGCTGTTGCCACTTTGGTGCTAATTGGAGCCGGAGGAGGTTTGTGGATGTTCTACATGCGCCGAAAGGAAACATTGGATGAATTAGCAGAAATATTCTCTTACACTGCAGAACTATTGGCTGCGGGTGATGAGATACGTGAAGCCATTTTCCATTGCTATGAAGAGATGTGTGGTGTTTTGATGGCCCAAGGTTTGTTACGACGTGATTTCGAAACGGTACGTGAATTCGAAATGGCTATCCGTAAGGCTATGCCAATAAGCGAAGAGGCACTAACCGCTTTGGACAACATGTTCGAGATTGCGAGATACAGTCGTCACGAATTGGACGATTCACATCGTCAGCAAGCAGCTAATGCATTACAACGAACTCTGCAAGAAATTCAATCGACAACACAAGTGCCAGTAGCGGCTTGATATCAATTAAATTGTAGAATCAATTCGCTTCCACGCCAGCCCGCTTGAGAAAGTTCAGAACCTTCAGGGAGGCGGAATATTCGGGTTAATTCTTCGCCGTTACCGTGTACGTTTAGTCGTAGAGCAGTCCCATCTTCTCCCTTAGATATTTCAAGATTCACTTGTGCTTGGACAGCATCATTCAAGGGTAAAACGAGTGCATCATCCTCGCGATATCCACCTAATTCTGCAATGGCGACATCGATTGGTTGAAGTGCCATCAAGGTAGAATGATGATATTCGGGAATTCCACTGGCGATATCGATGACAGTGCTGTGTGCTTCTTGGGTTTCTGCTAAATGAGGTAGACTTGATAAAAATGCTTCATGAAGATTACCCGGAGATGCAGACAAACCTGCAAGAATCGGTTCTGGTTGCAACTTTTCACTCTCTCCCGTGAACTCAATTAACTCTACAGCAGCCCAATCCATATTGTTCCCTCCATATTCCGCGCTACATCGGGCGTCCTTGAACCCATCCCGTCTCAATTCTCATCGATGGCTGGCTCAGGATGGCGTTCAAAGAAGCGTTTCACTTGTCTTGCAGTACGACTCGGGTCCGATGCCGTAAAAGGCGTAAATGTTGGAGGTAGACATTTTTTGTAATTTGGTTTCAGGAGCCGATCATCTAGTAGTAAGATAAATGCTCGATCTTCAGCCTTACGAATTGCTCTTCCCATTGCTTGTAATATCCGATTAATGGCGGGTTGAAAAACACCATATCTCCAGGCGTTATTACTTCCCGATTGCTTTTCGATATATTTCTTCAGTGAATCGTTTTGTACAGATTTGGGTGCATTTGGGATGCCAATACATGCTACAGCATCCAGTAGGTTCCCTGAATAATCGAGTCCTTCTGACAAACGTCCACCATATACGCCCGCCAGTATCACTTTCGTCCCTCGAATCCGTGCGCCTCTCATCTCTGAAATCGCTCCTTCTACACGTTTCTTTGACCAATTTGATTCCTCCATTAATAGTAATCTCCCAGGCCAATTCCCTTCCCCAATAATTTCCTTCAACATAGCATATGAAGGACAGAATATTGCAACATGACCGGGGGTGTTTTGTAATAATGAGTGTAAATGGTTTCTAATCATTCGAGTATTTTCTTCACCTCTACGCCCCCACAATGTGGATACATCAGATGTAATGATTACTGGCCTTCGATCAGCCATGAATGGTGAGGGGTAATCGGCAGCGAGAATACCCCTTTCTTCATCAATTCCTAGATTTTCAGCATACATCCTTGGAGGCGTCAAAGTACCCGACATTAGTATGCCACCACGTACGGAATTGAATATCTCCTTACCGATAATTGCTGGGTCGAGAAGATGTGTTGTTATCCAAACGCTATCCCTTCGTGCAGTAAGCACTACGCACAAAGCTGACGATTTTTCGAATCGGGAAAGTATTGAAAGCACAGTCGCTAAACGGTAGCAGGCTGTTTCATCTTCATCTTCATTTGAGATTGCGTTTACCGACTCCAACAGGGCAATAAGTTCTGAAAAAGCAATTTTCTCTCCAGAAATATCACCTTCAAACTCCTGTCTTAGCATCGACAAAATTAGAGATGGTTCAACCCTCATTTCTTGCTCATCTTGCCTCCCTTGTGCTTTGCCGAGATTCGATTTCTGGTCCTTAATCCACTGAACAATTCGCATCCTATAACGCTTCAATGCCGCTTCACAAGTTCTGTTTTGGACAGTTTCCTCGCTATTTAGGCCACTTTCCCTATGCTCTTCCAATTCAAATACTGCATCGCGAATTAGATCTGCGGTTAATCTCCTTCGCAAGCCCATGCGAATTCGCTCAGGTAGGTTATGTGCTTCGTCAAGTACGAGAATCATCTCATCCATATTCAATCCCATTGCTTTCAATGAAGAATCTCGAACATTTTCATTGAAGAGATGGTTATAATCACATACAACAACATCGGCGCTCGAAGCACATTCTCTGGCTACTTTCCAAGGACATGTTGGTTGCACAATATGGCCCTCTTGGTGCGTTTTTGAGATATTAACTAATTCATCAACATGTAAAGGGTCTTGTAGTACACGAAGTCGAAGACCGGGAGAATCTTCCAAGAATGGCTTGCATTTTCTTTTTGAACGGAGATTTGCACATAATCTGCTGAAACCAATATCATGTTCACTTGCATGAGGGTGTATGCACATATCTTTTTGACCAATCATGTCAACTAGTCTTATTTTTTCCTCATTTGGATTCAAGCGTTGATTGATTTTCCTGACAGTGTCAACTACTATCCTGTGCTGTGTCTGGCGGCCCGTCATAAATAAAACAGGATTTTTTTGTCCAATTCTGCTGCGCGAAATCGTAAGTGCAGCCGATAGCGCAGCTGCTGTTTTCCCTATTCCAGTAGGTGCATTAGCCAGTAAGAACCCATTTTCCTTTAATGCATTAATTCCATCGGAGATCATTTCCCTCTGGCCTTCTCGAAGTTCCTCATGAGCAAGAAAACGCATGTCCGATAATGGGACCTCCTCACTCATGGAAGCCGACGTGGCGCGCGGCCCTCCTTGAAGGTTGACCTCGAAGGATGCAATAGTTTGCACTCATGGGAGGAAGGGGTGCCCCCGCAAAACGGGGGCAAGGGGGTGACGAGATTATTCATCTGTCGAAGAAGGGGGCCTCCAGCCAAAGCCGGAGGCAGGGGTATTGGTGAAGGGGTCCCCCGCTGAGCGGGGGAGGGGGTTATTGGAGCGAAATCGGGATAGTATGGCCATTTTGGCGCGATGACGGAGGTTAGATAGCCCCAGTGTAAATACAGCTGGTGCTGCATCATCAAAAAGCCGAGAACCTCGACTGTGTGTAGAGCGTGCACGGGCTCGAACCCCTGCAAAACTCTGTGGAAAATTTGCGGAGGGGTTTCTAGGCCCCTCCGCGGTGTGCATCCCATCATCAAACGTTGCCACGTCTCTCACCTCTGTTGTTTATCTGCTTACGCAGTATGATCCTCATGTGTCCCAGTTTTTTCCCGCATTTCTGCTGCAAAATCTTCAAGTTCTTTGGAGCGTAACATTTCTTCACGCACACTAGCAATATACAATTCCAGACCTGCACGGGCGGCATCTTCAGGACGGATGCCTTTCAATTCGTTAAGTATCGCCAATTCACGGCGAGTTTGAGTTCCAATATCTAGTGTAAGTGACCGAACATATGCATTTGTCGGAGTTGATTCAAGGTAGTGAGAAATTGCAGCACGGATAACATCAGAACGATTTCGCATACCTTCGAATCCAATACGTTGATCCATGGCAAGCAAGTGGTCTTCTGGCACCCTCAGGCTGGTCATTTGACTGGTTGACATCTGTATCCCCCCGTTCTCTTACAACTACCCGACAGAGGCCTCGGCTTATATGTGTATTGCATTTGAAATACATTTTGAAATACAAAATGGACCGTTTACTATAATGAAAATAACTGAGCAGTACTGCGATTCCCTCCAAAAGCATTGATTTTTTGACAAAATCTGAGGAATTTTTAGCATTGCTTGCCGAGCTTTGAAAACAGTTGCATTACGAATTGCATTTCGACGTTTTTCAATAATTACGGGCCTTCATTACATTCAGGTTATACACATGAACCGAATGCAACAGGTATGGCGCTCGAGGCGACTCGCGGATTACACCTCTACCTCAAGACATTAGAAGCAGCATTAGATGATGAAATAATCACTGATGACGAAATGTCTATTTTGGGAATAATTGCTCAGGCATTTGCTTTACCAGAGGGAGTCATGGGACAATGCTGGGCAATACTTCGTGATCAAATCGAAAACCCAATTGGAGAACGCCAATCACATTCTTTTGAAAAGCGTCGTATAGGTGATGCAACTACTTACCAAACAGCATTAATCCAGGCACTTGAAGATGAAGTCATTACAGAAGACGAATGGTCAATTCTCGATGTTATGCGTAGAGTGATGGGGATTCAATCAGACGAGCATGCAATGATAGAGGAATCTGTTCGTTCTATGGCAGCAAAGTTCGAGAATGGTGAGACATTTGTGTCCCGATTGGATCGATATGTCAGTCTCCACCCTTATCGATGAAATCGTCATCGATTCGCCGCACTTCTAATATCCTCTTGCGCGCGTGCGCGAGGCATGCACACTCGTAATGGAACCCTGTCGCTGATTTTTCTTCTGTTATTGGCACCCTACATTTCTACAATGGAACCTGTTGATTTAGAAGACTCCGATTCCAGTTACGAAACTGGAAGAAGCGTTTCAAATACACCTTTGTGGAGTGCACAGGTTAGTGGCTCAAGTAGTACCGATACCATTCAATCAATGGCAATGGATGCAATGGGGAAAACATATGTTTGTGGTTATTTTTACAATACAGCCACATTTGGCCAAATGACCCTAACAAGTTACGGCTCCTACGATATTTTTGTAGGGCGATTGACTAATGGGAATTGGGATTGGGTGGAAAAGGCCGGAGGGTCAAGTACCGATCAGTGTCAAGATATTGCTGTTGATGATGGGGGGAATATCACAATCACAGGATCTTTTTACAGTTCAGCAACTTTTGGTTCGGCGAGTCTTTCTTCAACAGGTAGTTATGATATTTTCATTTCACGACTTGACACCAACGGAAGTTGGCAATGGTCAACAAAAGCAGGTGGGAGTAGTAGTGATTATGGGTATGGGGTAGCAGTTGACAATCAAGGAAATGCATATGTTACCGGATACTATTACAGTTCTGGGACCGTTTATTTTGGCTCAATCACATTAGGTACTTACAGTTATGATGAAGCATTTGTGGCGAAACTAGACTCTTCAGGCCAATTTGTTTGGGCTGAAAGGATGTATGGTAGTTATTACCAACGTGGAAGAGATATTGATGTAAACCAAAATGGAGATCTTGTAGTCACAGGAGAATTCAGCTATCGAATTAACATCGGAGGGACAGAATTATCCCCTAGTTATCAGTCTAGTAGTTATTATCGAATATTTGTGGCTAAATTCGATACTGATGGTAATTTCCAATGGGCTCAAATGGCTGGTTACCTTTCTTCATCTTACAGTTCCTATGGAGAAGGGGTTGCAGTAGACAATAATGGCAACGTGGCAATCGTAGCACGTTTTTACTATCTAGTTGATTTCCACACTAATAGTAATCAGCGAATATATGCATATCAACAGTCCTCGAATTGGGATTGCTTAATTGCGAAATGGGATTCAACTGGGAATTATTTGTGGGCACAAGTTGCTGGTGGCACTGGCACAGATTATTGCTATGATATTGAAATGGATGATGTTTCGGGCAATATTTCAATTTCAGGGATGTTTTACGGTACTGGTTGGTTTGGCAACACTCAGATGTCTTCTTCAGGAGGAAATGATGCTTTCTTGGCACATATTCCGGCTAATGGTGGATGGGATTGGATGAAGAAATTCGGGGGCTCAAGTAGCGAATATGGTTGGGCTGTTGCCATGCGAGGGGGAATGCATGCCCTTGCTGGCTATTTCCATAATACAGCATCTGATGGCACAGGCACTACCTCACTCTCAAGTGCTGGGGGTGCGGATGGATTCGTTCTGATGTTTGGTAGTGATGCTGATGGCGATGGAATTGGAGACAGTATGGATGATTTCCCCTGGGAGCCATCACAATGGTTGGATTCAGATGGGGATGGTTATGGAGATAATTCGGGAGGCTGGCAATACGACTCTTGCATTTCGATACCAGGGAATTCTACAACGGATCGATTCGGTTGTCCTGATACTGATGGCGATGGTTGGTCAAATTTGAACGATGACTTACCATTAGAACCAACTCAATGGATTGATGGCGACATGGATGGTTTTGGAGAGAATTCAGAGGGGGTAAATCCAGACTCGTGCCCTATGGAGTGGGGTACCTCCACTCGCGATCGTTTAGGTTGTCGAGACTTAGATTCAGATGGACAATCAGATTTGAATGATGACTTCATGAATGATTTTACTCAGTGGTCAGATAGTGATGGAGATGGTTTAGGAGATAATTGGGCTCTTGCAGCATGGAACGAATCTCGGATGGATCACTGGCCGGGAGAATGGTTTGAGAATGCAACACATCCTGATCCTACACCATTAGATTATGATGGAGATGGTTATGAAGATTGGAATGCAGGAGGGCCTTTTGGACCCTATGATGATTGTGTTCTTACAGCTGGCACATCTTTCCGTGATAGCATTGGATGTACAGATTCAGACGGAGACGGTTGGTCCGATGAAGGAGATGCAATCGATGATGACGCAACACAATGGCACGATCAGGATGGAGATGGTTATGGAGATAATCCACTAGGCTATCATGCTGATGATTGTCCTACCCAACCAGGAACCTCAATTATTGATTTATGGGGTTGTCCAGATAATGATTCAGATGGTCTTTCAAATGAGAATGATGAATGCCCAGTGACCCCATCTAATTCTGTTACTGGTTGCCCGGACACAGACGGTGATGGTTGGTTCGATGAACGGCAGGAAGGCGATATAGATGATTGTCCATCTGAATGGGGTTTATCCTCAATTGATTTGAAAGGTTGTCCAGATGCAGATGGCGATCAAGTGTCTGACATTAATGATCCCTTCCCATTTGACCCAACACAGTGGGTAGATGATGATGATGATGGTTTTGGAGATAACCCTGGAGGACTTGCTGCTGATGATTGTTTAAATTGGGCAGGACCTTCAGATCAAGGTGGGATGTATGGCTGTCCCGATGGTGATGGGGACGGATGGGCTGACGGGATTGATTTATGGGAAACAGACAGTAATCTATGGTCGGATTCAGATGCAGATGGCTATGCAGATCAGCAAGGAAATTCTGATTTAAGTGACGATTGCCCACAAATTTACGGTAAGAGTAGCGTGGGACTGAAAGGATGTCCTGATGCTGATAGAGATGGGTGGCCTGACATCTTAG
>JASLKH010000010.1 GCA_030747675.1 Candidatus Thalassarchaeaceae archaeon
CCGACGATATTGACAATATGTGTGCCGATGTTGTTGAAGGATTCCTTGCCGGGCCAACACGATATGGCCTTGGAGATTTAGATCCATACATGGACAAATATTACGATGAACGAAGCCATATTGACAAGGCATTAGGAAAGTACAACGGCAGTATCTATTGGGTACAGGGCCTCCAAGATTGGAATGTCGACCCACACCAAGTATTCGGCGGCCCTCCTGGTACAAATTGGTATCAAGAGTATATCGACAATGGCTACGATGTAGCGGGCATGATCGGACAATGGGAACACAATTACCCCGACCAATGGACTAAGCACAATAATCAAGATTCAGGGTACGGTGGTGAAGCAATCCACAACATGACTCGCTGGGATTGGGCGCAAGATTTGTTTGAATGGATGGAATATTATCTCAAGGGAATTGGGCCAAAACCCGGATTACATGCTCAAGTACAGCGTAATGATGGAGAATGGAGAATTGAAGAAACATGGCCTCCAAAGGACATAGAACGCCTTTCATTGAGCCTTGGCGATTGTGGTAATAATGGAGCCTTTGTAGGCGGTGGCGCCCCAGTAGTGGGTGGAGGACAATCAGTCACCATCGATTGCCCTGCCATGAGTGAAAACACAAACCTCCACATTGCAGGTTTAGCAACATTGCATATGGACGTTGTAGCTACCTTTGATGGTGGCCAAGTATTCGTTGAATTACAAGATGCAGAAACAGGGTTAAGGCTTGGACATGCTACAATGGATATCCGATATTATGCCGGTGGGTATGATGCACAAACAGTTCTCCCTAGCCAGCAGATTACATTACTAATGGAGTTCCAAGCAATTGATGCAATTCTACCTGCAGGGCATGGTTTGCGTTTTATTATGACTGACACAGGAGAAGACTACCTTGCTCCCGCTTGTGGTAACGCTTGCACCGTTCATGTCTTGCCATCATTAGCAACATTCGAATTACCAGTAATTGATCGTGATGGGAGCAATGTGTTAATCACACCACAAGAGGTAGCCGAATAACCTCAACTTTCTCTCCGAACTCTTCCTAAGTACATGATTGCCCCAAGCAATGCAGACATAGTCATCATGAAGGAAAATCCAGGCAAACCACCGCCTTCTTCTTCTGCAACCTTTACCCCAGTATTATTGGCATTATGATAACTTAAAGCAAGAACCCTTCCAAATCTTCCATTATTCGGATACTATTTTCATCATCTGGCATATATTCCAATGCCGTTCTTGCAGCATCGTAGGCTGCCATTTTGTTCCCTAATTCCTCATGCGCTTTAGCAAGATTCGACCACGGGTGTCCAGGAGCGTCATATCGTTGTGCCCGTGTCGCTGCTGCGAGCCACGGAATCGCTGCCGTTGGTTGTTCTAATTGCATTAATATCGCCCCGACATCGTTCCAAGCATTACCCAACCTCTCGTCACATTCCAGTGCCTTTCTACACCAACCCAAAGCGCCCCACAAATCATCCATTTCAGAAAGTGCCCAACCAAGGAATGTTGCTGATTCGGCAGTTGGAGCTAAACGAAAAGCCTCACCCTGATGTTCTGATGCCAATTCAAAAATTCCCATTTGAACGAGAACATGGCCCATTCTGAACAGGTCATCCGCTAATTGCTCCCTTAATCCCCCTTCAATTTCATCAGACAGCCCCTCGTGATGTGGATCCACCGAATACCAGACGCGCTGTACCATATCGAGCATTCTGGAAGGACCAAACCGGTCTCGAGTCGGGACATCATTGGCCAACTTCCACGCTTTTTCTATGGAAAATCTCCCCATCTCAACTTCGACGCTGGTTACCACATCATCTCCAGTTTCTAGACCAATCAACACTTCTTCGGACCACGGATCTACATCCCAACAAGCAATCCATTGAGCCATTAATTCTCCTTCACCATGGTGATGTACGATTTGCAACATTGACCTCCCTTCATTTTCTACAGGTAGAACTGCCAATCCTTCTTCATTCATTAGTGACATCAATTTGATTGGCAGTGAAGGGAACATTCCCGTAGACAGCACTCGGTCGAAACCCTCCTCTGGCACATGCAAGTCAAGCTCACTGAGCCCAATAAAATCAATATCACAGTCAAAAGAATGCGCGACCAAATCCAGCCGAAGGTTCAACCATCTTTCAATCAACACATCTCTTCTGCGCAAATCAGGTTCCAACACCACAATCTTCTGCGCCCCAATATGCATCAACAATTCAGTGTACCAATTACCACGTGGGCCTACTAGCAACACCGAATCATTCACATCAATTTGTAATAGTTGCATGATCTGGCTTGTTTCGAATAAACCAGGAAGTAGGGAATGAGAAGTTTCAGCACCCCACCAAGGCATCCTCAAACTTGAACCTTCAAAATGAGGTATTTCATCCTCAAGAGGGAAGGGTAATGCATGTACCCCCCTTGGGCATTGCCGCATTGCTTGCTTCACACAATCCAATTCAATGACACCAAAATTTTCCAACCGATCTAGGTGCTGTTGATGATTAGGCAACAATGGCCAATCTTCCACCAGAGGTAACGCATTCACGTCACATGAGGGTGAACCAGCAAGAGGTGGAGATGCACTCACGCATGGCGAGTTCCCAAAAGGGCACTTGAAGAAATCGCTTCATCCATCAACGCGGAAGGTGATTTGAGCACCCTTTACTTTCTTCCAATTACAATAAATCTGCAACCGAATTGACAATCAGTGTTGGCATTTGCTCTGCATCTGGACCCAGAGCTTCAACATCTTTTCGAGTAGCTTCTCCACTGAGAACAAGAATTCCTTTGACGCCGGCCCTAGTTGCCATGGCCATATCTGTATACAACCTATCCCCAATCATAGCACACCTTTCAGGCAGCAATTTCAACTCCTCAATTTTGTGGCGAATCATTCCTGGTTGAGGCTTCCCACAAACATGGATTGGTCGGACGCCAGTGGTCGCTTCGAACAGGGCCATATACGCGCCAGTATCAGGTAACCCCCCATCGGGCGAAGGACACACCATATCGGGGTGACTTGCTACCAAAGGTACACCATTATGGAGGTGAATAGAAGCGGTTGAAATTTTGTCATAATTGATTTCAGTATCGTATCCTAGAACTACAATTTCAGGATCACCGGCATCTATTGTTAGCCCAGCATCTTGTAGCATATCTTGCATTCCTATAGTCCCAACCAAATAGATTCGGTCATAATCGAATGCATGAAGCCATGAAATCAAATCATGCGTAGATAACAAGACATCACTTTTCATAGCAGGTATTCCCAACTTCTGCAATTTAGCAACATATTGTTCTACGGATTTACTGCTGTTATTGGAGAGGAAAAACCGTTTTATCCCATTTTTATCACAACGATTCAGGAATTCCAGCGCACCCTCAATCAAATCTTCACCAAGATAAATTGTCCCATCTAGATCAAGGAATACAGCATCAATATCTTCCATAATTACCACCTAAAATAAAAGGGTCTTAATCAACCACCATTTTGAATGAAATTGCCCCTGCGCCTCTTTTGAAGCAATCATATCAGTCAATGCTCGTTGCAATTCTTCTTTCTTAGCAGCCCTTCCAACGAACCAGTTGATTAACCGCTTCCTCCTGACTAAACGTTGTAACTTGAATGAGTTTGTTAATTCGGGACAAAGCGTATCCCACAACTTATTTTGATATTCATCTGCAGCATTTTGAGTGAAACCTTCACTGTGTATATTCGAGTCAAAGAAATCCGAAGCGATCTTTGCAGATAGTAATGCGTTTCCAATACCTTCACCAGTAAATGGGTCAACCAATGATGCAGCATCTCCCACGCACATTGCCCCGGCCATGGCGGCCCTTCTAGGTTGGAACGAGGGGGCCTTCTTCCGAGGACTCCCAAAGGGCAATTGCCAGCCCTTTCCGGTTTTTTCAATCAATTGTGCTTTCTTGAAGCGCTTACTGAATTTAGGGTGCTCATTAATGACCCATTCTTGCAACTTACGTAGCTTAACTTTTCTTTTATCCATCTCTGAAATGACCATTCCAATACCAACATTCACAACACCATTTCCGACAGGGAATATCCAGAAATATCCAGGGATAATTTCATCGATAAAATGTATTTCAATTGCTCCCTTTGAATCACCACACCCTTCGACATTTGACCAATATTCTCTATACGCTCCACAATAATGTTCCTTGTCTACCATGGGCTCATTGTAAGCAGCAGTGATGGTTCGGGCCACAGGGCAATTGTATCCTCCCGCACCAATTGTCAACGGTGCATTAAATTGAATTTCATCATTCCCACTTCGTTTTCCTCCAATAATACCAGAAACCCCTGTAATTTTCATCTCTTCAAGGTGTATTTCTGTAACCGTAAAATTTTGAATTACTGCTCCACCGGCTGCTTGAACCTTTTCAGTGGCGTTAGAAAAGAGAATGGAATCAAATTGCTCTCTTGGTAAACTGTAACCAGCTTCTCGTTGTTCCACTTCTTCTTCGGGAAGAGCAATAGCAATTTCATTGCCGTTGGGTGAACCAAAAATAATTGTATCAACACGAAAATGCGGTGTTTGTTCGATCGTCAGTTTGACACCTAATTCTTTGACATGCTTGAGGGACTTTCCCCCCACTGCATCTCCACAAGTCTTGTCCCTTGGCCATACAGCCTTTTCCAATAACAAGACCTTATTTCCATTCATGGCCATAAATGCAGCAGTTCCACTACCCCCTGGGCCACCGCCTACGACAATCACATCGTAATTGGTCCCTGATTCAGGAATGGGCCCAGTGTCGATGGGAGATTTCCAAGCATACTCACTCATGCTGCCACCATTTGGGTGTGATAGCAGCCGGCATTCAAGTCTTGGGGATGAGATACATCGAATTCAAGACGGGGCATCTTCTCCGCCTATCATGGAAGGGAACATACAGATTATTCAAACAACATTGCCCAATAATTGGATAGAGCCACAAGTTGGCGAGTTTTGCCAATATTTGCTAGAAGCGGGTGCGGCTTGTATACAATATAATTCAGTTTCATCGATGTATCATTGGCAGGGCGAAATAATTTCTGAAGGTGAATGGCGCTTAGAAATTAAATCAAGTATTGAAAACAATTCTTCTGTAATTACGGCACTCAAAAAGCAACACCCATATGATACGCCTCAAATTTTAATCCGAAACTCTCAGACAAGCATAGAGTATGCTAAGTGGGTCAACACAATTTGAATTCATTTCAGAAATAACTAGGGTTCAATTGAAATGCCTCACGCCAATCGTCGAATGATGACAGAAGATGGTACTGACAAGCGTTTCGCAACCCGAAGTGTTCACAGTGGAACCCAGCACATCGAGGGAGCAGTAAATACACCTATTTTCCAATCATCAACATATTACCTCACCGATGAGAGGTATGCTGGTTGGGCAGCCGGAGCTCAGCACACATTACTTTATTCTCGACTTTCCAGTGTAAATTCCGAAGCATGTGTGGAAAAAATTTGTGCGATGGAGGGTGCAGAAGACGGTGAATTGTTTGCTAGCGGTATGGCCGCAATATCAACCGTATTGATGGGTTTACTTTCCAATGGTGACCATATTGTAGCAAGCCCAGATGTATATGGTGGTACGTATGGATTAATGACTGCTGATTTACCTCGATTTGGTATTGAGGTAACTATGGCTGATATGCAAGATCCTGCTTCATATGAAGCAGCCATCCAACCTAATACGAAAATGCTGTACATCGAAACTTTATCCAATCCGGTTTTGAAAGTATGTGACATTGAAGCGATGGCAAAGATCGCGCAAAAGCATAATCTGCTATTAGTGGTCGACAATACATTCACCACTCCGTGGGCTTGTCAACCACTTTCCATGGGATGCCACCTCAGTATTCACAGCACCACGAAATATCTAGGAGGCCATAGCCAGGTCGTCGGTGGTGCAGTTGTAGGAAATGCAGGTTTGATTGCAGAACTATTTCCAAAGAAAGTACACTTTGGGGGGTCGCCAGACCCACATGCTTGCTACTTATTGGAGCAAGGAATGAGAACACTTGCAGCACGAATGCCAATCCACTGTTCCAATGCCGCAGACATCGCTCGCCGTTTGGATTCACACCCCTTGATCAATAGTGTAAACCACCCCAGTTTACCAAGCCACCCTGACTACGAGGTCGCTCAAAGAACAATGCCCAATGGAACAGGAATGCTCGCCTTTGTAGTCAAAGGTGGTGACGCTGCAGCCTTATCATTTATGCGAAAATTGGAAATTATTTTCGAAGCAACCAGCCTTGGTGGTGTTGAGAGTTTAATTGAATGCCCATTCAACTCTAGTCACATGTCCATACCAGAAGAAATCAGACACGCTTCCGGGGTAGTCCCTGGATTCGTCCGGTTGAGCATAGGAATTGAAGATGTAGAAGATCTCTGGGATGATATCAGCCAAGCATTATCTTAGGGCATTGAAAAATCTGATGCCCCACTACGCTCTGCAAATGCAGCCATAGCTTCGACATAAGCATCCTTTGCATCCTTTTCATCAGAGATTAAAGCATCACTTGCAAGGTATAATGCTGCCAATACCGGCACCCAATCTCCACCTTTATCACGAGCATCAGAATCAAAATGCCAACCTTCGGACTCAGCCCGTTCATGAACATTAATCCACGCCCATCCAAGTGCTTTTTCGGCAGCATCACCACCTTTCTTGGCAAGAGTCACAGTGCTTCCAATCCCATCGGTTCTGGATTTCCGAATGAGCATATCGGCCCGTCCACATAATCCATTCATATCTCCATCTTTCCATGGAAACTTAGAGAGCATTAGGTGTTCCGCACGCTGCGATTCCATTCGCTTTAAAAAAGCACCAAAACCTTGTTTTTTCCTTGATTGCTTCTCCATAATTTCATCAGCCACATCTCCGGTTAAGCCATATATTTCTTCCAATACAAGGGTACCCCATTCTGGCCAAAGTGCAACTAAATTTGCATGACATGATCTTTCGGTCATTCTCAATACATCATCTTCTAGTTCAGTGCAAGATCCATCTCTTCGGATGTGTAGGCCACATTCCTCTAAGACTTCAGTCAATATGAGTTGTAGTGCCGATTTTTCTGGCATTGATCCAGACATTGATTCAATCATTACATCCAAATCATCCATTGCCCACCAATCTTCTCCAATAACACAACCTTCATCCAAATTATTGCAGACGGCCAAGCGAAGAGTTTGCACCAATTTAGAATCTGGAATTGACAAATTCATCCAAGCATCCAACACCTCATCAACCCTTTCCTTGGCAGCAGAAGACAATTCCTTATTTTCTGGCCAACCACTAGGTTTCCAATTCCACTCTACTTTTGCAATTGCAGAAAATTTAGGCGGCAACACCCGAATTGCAATATTTTGAATCATTGAACTTTCATCGGGAACCCCATCAATGTCTTCTTCTGCGAGGATAATTTTGTCTTCACCAATTTCGAGTACAATTCCACTTTCATCTCCAATGACACCATTGGGTGAGCAAAAAACACCATCATTTTCTGTGAATTTAATGGGTCCATCCCGCAATCCATCAACTAACCACCCTTCGGGAGGATCAGGTTCAATGCCCGTACAAATAATTCCATTTTCAACCGAAAAGAACCACCACCCAGAACGGGCATGCTCTTCCCATGCCAACAACCGTTGGGATGGGTGGCTGTGATTTTGGAAGGAAACTAATTGGGTAGGTTTACCTGCGCCTCGTCTAACAAAAGATGCAGTTCCAAACACAGGATGATCAAATACAGCAACCATGTTCCTTTCATCATCATGCGCTGCATGAAGTGACCCAGCTAAGGCACGTGCAACACTATCGCCCCGCCGTTTCACCATCTTCTTGCCCAACCATCGCCTATCATTTTTCTTTACAATGACTTTGTTGCATTCTCGTAGTGATTTTTGTACAGGATCCTTACGTGCTCTTCGCACAACATAATCTGCAATAGGAAGCATGCTACCAGGATTATCTAATAATTCTGAAAGATTTTTTTCAAGTTTTTTCCGAACTCCAGCCGAAGCCCGCTTTGTTCCACGTGCACGCATGCGTTGCTGCTTCTTTCCCCCGGGGAATTCCACTTTACTAGGACCTGCCATGTCTTCCCCAACCTTCGCACACACTCGACACGCTTGACGCCTCCGGCGTTGAAATCAGTCCTTCCACCGCTCAAGTGCAGCAACTTCGACATCATGCAAGTTTGCTGGAATAACTAAACAATGGACTCGCCCTTGTTCAATTTTTGCAATATCATCTATGGATCCAAAAACAATTCGAGAATCATCAGTGCCCATATCAGAACATAGCACAAGGTCCCAATCTTCTACATTAACATCAAGTTTTTTAGCCATTCGTCGGAGTACGTGAACAGCATCCTTTGGTTGCATTGGCTCCTGTATTTCTTCACCCAAGCCAGTAGGATCTAAATCGAGCAACGCTAATGTGTGCAAATCCCTTTTACGATTTGCTAAAACAAACTCAAGTGGAGAAGTTGGCAAATAATCTCCATACGGATATGCAAAAGTACACTGTCGGCCAAAACGATACGACTGCAGTCCAATGGCTCCAGTAACAATAGTGGTAATTGAAATGCCGTGGATGACATTACAGTTGACCCCAAGCTCTGCACACCGTAATTGCAAATCAACGTGAGTGGTTGCTTGCAATGGATCACCTACAATCAATAAAGCAACTTTTGAAACCTTGGCAAGTTCCAGAATATGATCAGGATTTTCTACCGAAGACCGCATCCTTAACTCCCATGACCCGACAGTTTCTTCCAGTTTTTGCATACTTATTGGTGGCAGTAATGCAGTGTACCCTTCTAGGAATCGGAAATCAGCATCACGGGCACACTTGCGTGCAGCAATGGTCATTTGATCAAGCCCCCCTGGACCCATTCCGATTAACCAAAGCCCACTTCCATCCATATTCATTCATCCGTCACGGTCAAGCATAGGGCCCCTGTCGACACGTCGAGTGCCATGCGTCATTTGAGCGTGCCGAGCATAGATTCGGCTGCAATATTTGCAACATTACGTGATTCAAATTGGATACCGATGGGCACCCGCATCATCCCTGATCCTTCAGATGCATCTCGAAGGCTAATTCCCATTATTGATACCACACCTCAATCAATTACTAATGAATTTCCAGTTATTGAAGCAGAGCAGCCAAAACCTCCTTCTCAATCATATCGAGATCATCTCGCAAAGTACCTTGATGATAGGATAATTTCTCAATATTCAGAATTATGGCCAACACGGCATGAAATAATTGGTGACCTTATTTTGGTGAAAATTCCTGAAGAGATAATGAATTATCAGTCTGTAATAGGTCAAGCAATGTTGCATCAACATACGCGCATACGGCTTGTACTGAGAGATGACGGCGTTGCAGGAGAATATCGAGTACGTCAATTAATTCCTCTCGCTGAAAGAGTGAATTCAGAATTCCAAACACATTTCACCACTCACCCTGAAACTCTTGTCCAAGTCAAAGAGTCGGGAATCAAATATTGGACAGACCCATCAAAGGCTTATTTTTCAGGTCGTCTTTCTACCGAAAGGGAAGGCACCATCTCTAGTTGTTTTGAATTATCAAAGCACATTGGTCATAAATTGAGAATATGTGACCCCTATGCTGGAGTTGGCCCAGCATTGGTTCACCTATTGGCAACAGAAAATCTGGTTGAATTTGCATGGGGTAGTGATTTAAATATCGATGCAGTTGAGTTGATGAAATTAAATTTAAAATCGTATCCTAATGCCAGAATAGAATGTACTGATGCACAAAAAATCGTTGAAAATCAAGAATTGGTTGGGACGTTTGATGTATTATTAATCAATATCCCGCATAGCATAATTTCACATTTACCGAAAGTAATTCCACTACTCAAGGAGAACTCCCCTACTCTTCTAAGGGGTTGGATAGTTATAGACGAAACAGATATCTCAATCACTCAAAAAGAGATAGCCAAGATGTTGCCTGAATTTTCAACGATCGACATATCAATTCGCCGCTCATACTCATCTACACAGCATTTGTGCCGCTTTGAGGCCAAATTAAATCATTAATTACAACGTGATAAATTCCTAAAATAAGGCATTTTGGCGCCCCCGCCGGGATTTGAACCCGGGTCGGAGCCTCGACAGGGCTCCATGATAGGCCACTACACTACAGGGGCTGAGCGACTTGGCGACAGCGGACCTGTATTTAATCGGCACGTCATCCGCTAGATGGGTGCAAGCATGGCAGAGGAGACAAATCCCAAAGATAACGAGTCCGATGAGATGCCGGTAGAGGCCGCAGAAGTAGCGCCACAAGGACCGCCCAGCACCCCATTTGGCGGACCTCCACAAGGCCCACCCTCTGGCCCCCCAAGCCCCTCACGAGGACCTCCAACCCGGCAAGGAGCGGGCTCCCCCACAATGTTCGGGGGCAACTCCCCATCTTCCCCCTCTCCTCCACGAGGCCCCCCCTCAGCGCCTACAGGCGCCCAAACAATGCAAACAGGTTCGGGCGTAGTAGTCAATGCTGGAGTTGAGAACACCATTGAGAAAAAGAAAATTGTAGATAGCGATGAAAAAGCTGAATTGGAACGTCTTCGCGGTGAAAACGAAGAATTACGACAAGGAATGGCTGTTGCTGCAGAAGTAATTCAGGACGTCGAAAATCCTCCTATGCCTCCAATTGTTGGGGATGGTTTCGTAGTCCCCGGTGAAGTTGTAGGAATGTTTTCTTCATTAGGGCGCCAACTGCATAAAGAGCGCCTGATTCATGGAACCGCAGGATCATTTAGTATGCTATCCAGAACCCAACCAGGCTTAGTCCACATTTCACGCCGCGGTGCAGCATTAGGGCAGTTAAATGAATCAGATATTGTAACAGGACGTTTGGGTGAAGCAGGGCCCAATGGCGCTCACGAAGATTGGCAAATTCATTCAGTTGGTCTTGCAATATCTTCGCTGGAGTATGAAGGGCTAGGTGCCTGCATTCATGTACAGGCCCCATATACAACTACAATGAGCATGGAAAAGGACCGCTATGCATTGATTCCAAAAGATCATGATGGTAAAACCCGATTTGGCCGCGCTACGATAGTTGACGTTCAATACAAGGATATGGAAGGTTACCTTGTTGAAATCACAGAGGCACTAAAGCAGACGGGAAACAAATTGTTTGTTGCACGAGGGCATGGGATCTATGCTCTTGGCTCAACATTGTTGGAAGCATGGGGTAATGCTGCAGCCTTTGAGCATAGTATGCGCATCTTGTACCTCAGCGAATTGGCGGACCTCTGAAGAGCGTCACCTTGATTGAGCGCCACTTGCGCGAAATTGACATGACAGACCACCCATTGGTTATTGATGTCGTTGATAATGGGGGTCAGTGGACACATAGAGAGTGGCGTATGCTACGATATCTTGGTGTTGATACAAAAATAATCTCTAATACCACACCCATTACTGAATTGCGTGAATTAGACGGCCTCATACTTTCAGGTGGTGCTGCAAGAGTTGGCTTGACCGGTGAACTAGGAAATTGTGGTGCATATTTGGAATTGGAAATACCAATTCTTGGCATCTGTGCAGGACATCAATTCATGGCAGGCTATTACGGAGGAAGTGCCGCAGAAGCATTAGCTCCTGAATTTGGTGCAGCCACAATTCAATTGGTAGAAGGTGGTGGCCAAATTTTCAGTGGCACACCCAACGAACAAACAGTTTGGGAAAGTCATAACGATGAAGTTGACAACGTTCCGGAGAATTTTTTTATTACAGCTAGCAGCCAATCTTGTTTAGTTCAGGGGATGGAAAATAGAAAAGGAAATAGGTTCGGTCTTCAATTTCATCCGGAAGTAAATGATTCAGAATACGGGAAAGAAATGTTCCAAAATTTCATTGAAATCTGCCGGAAGTCACGAGATTCAGATTGATTTCCTCAGCGACGGCTTCAAATGGGAGGGGCAAGTCGCCGACTTCGATGTCACTCAAGGTTGAGTACAAGTGCCTGCGCTGCGGACACCGTGAAGAATTCATGAACACCGAAACTGGAATCTCCTGCAAGTCGTGCGGATTCCGTATTTTTACCAAACCGCGTAGACAGGGTCACAAAACTCTGGATGCAATTTGAACGTCGTGTTGAAAGACCGCGACACTTACGGAGTCCCTGATGACTTCGTGGCTTTCTACACACGCCCCCAAGCGTTTTGATGCATTGGCCATGCCATCAACTATTTCTGACCAATTTATTCGAACGTGTTTATCAGGAAATTTACCCCATCTTTTGATTTCTGGCCCAGCAGGCGTCGGCAAGACCGTTGCTTGGCATCTTATTGCGAGACAAGTTTTGGGACCAGGATGGAAATCAACCTGTCATGTGTTACAAGCACGAGATTTAGCACGCCAGCAAAATGCAATGAAAAAATTCGAAGAATTTCTTCGACCAGCGGGACTCGGCTCATCAGATACTTTAGCAGGCCGCACAAGTCTCGATGCTTTTGATCGGAAAATGTGGGACAGTAATGATGCTGAAGCCCCATGCGGCGAAGAAACAAAATTGGAAGATGGGCGAATGGCAGTTAGCCGCCTAATCGTAATAGAAGATGCAGATCATCTTGGCAGCAGACGCCAACCATACCTTCGCCGTATGATGGAATCCGAATCCACGACGACACGATTTATTTTCACTGCCCGTGCCCCAAGCAGAATCATTGATGCTTTACGAAGTCGAATGTTGCATATACGAATACCATCTGTTACTAACGAACAGATATCCTCAACGATTCGGAAGGTAGCAAGTCTAGAAGATGTTAATTTCGCAGATGGCCTTCCTGAGGACCTCGCACACGTCTCTTCAGGAAACTTGCGTAAGGGCCTATTCATGTTTGAACTATTATCACGCCAAGGCCTTGCTACAGAGCGCAGTAAATTGTATGATGTTGTTGCAGCCAGTTCGCTTCAACATTCTAGGCAAATGATAGAAATGGCATTACGAGGAAGGGTTGTTGAATGGCGTTGGGAAAAGCAAAGAAATCGAAACGTCAAAATCCTTGAGGGGGCGATGGGCCTTCTTGATGAAATGATGGGCACACATGCTTTAGATGCTGAAGACATAGTCCACCAAATACATACAGAGTTGGTAGGAAACCGGTTGATGCTCCCTCCTTTACTTAGAGGTGAAATTTTACGTGAATTAGCGAAGTGTGATGTTAAATTACGCCGTTCAATACATTCCCGAATCCAAATAGAAAATTATCTCTATCAACTTGCAGAAGCAGGACGACGGCACGGGCTTGCTCTTAGTTGAGCGAGCGCGGCAGGATTCGAACCCACGGAGCCCGGCTTAGGAGGCCGGTGCAATATCCAGCTATGCGACGCGCCCAAGTGACCCTCAAGCCTCGTATTGAAGGAGGTTACGCTCTAAACAGGCGTCACCCTGATGACCCAGTATCCTCTCCGAGGGATGTTACGATGTTGCCGGATGACGCCGACGCTGGCCTCCCTCGACCATATGGCGGCGGTTTTGAAGTAGACGAAGGCATAGGGGATATCATTAGAAGTCGCCTCAAGAAAAGAGAGAGGGCCCGTCGACGATGGGGGAGATTTGCAGATATTTGGCTTTTGAATTACGCTCGAATCCTTTTGCCATCATTACTCATTCTATCTACTGTATCGGTAATGGCATTCCCCACAAAAATAGCTTCGGACTTGGTTGCAGGTTGTGCCGCCCTTGCTAGCTTTTCCTTTCTTTTACCATCAGTTTTGTCTAGTCATTATATGCTCTGGGTCGGCCAAGATCGTCTTGGGAAACGAAATTTGAAACAAACTGCGAATGATACAGGTGCTGAAAGAATTTTGAATGCCTTAAAGGAAGCACGTTTACATGAAATTATGCGAATATCTAACCAATTGGGGTTTGCTTTGGTTTTATGGATTGCATCCCAATTCCCTCCCGGGGAAGAATTTAGAGGGCTTTTACTGGTATCTTGCATACTTGCTGCAAGCATTTCTCTCGCTCACACATTAATCATTGAGCAAAGGACATATGGATATTCAAGGCGATTACCCTTCCTTCCATTTCACGCACCAAGCCAACATGAAAGCAATCTACAAAATACATTGACTGAGGTTTTATCTGCTCATTTAGACCCTGAAAGTCATACTAGGTTTACTAATTGGTGCAATGATTTAGCTATGTCATTGAAACCCTCCATAGACACCGCTGAAGCAATCGAAAGAACGCTACATTTGTTGCATTTGGAAGGGCAGCACATGATCAATAGGGTACAATTGGTTGAGGAAATGAAATCATACATCGATAACAAAAAATTGGATAATTTATTGTTTACTAGCAAACATCTGGATTTGCCAGAACTTTCTCGGTTGGTTGGCCACACTCGTGCATTTGCATTAGGATTATTCCACCTTCTCGACAGACTTCAATTTGATTTAATGGATCACTCTCAATCCCTTGCCAGCCATTCATGGAGAATGGACTCCAGTATACCCAATAGATGCGGAGAATCTCGAGGGGACCTATTTGTCATGGTCAGTAATTTGAGTGATAACGAAACCCCAGTCGAGCTCGAGGTCCACATCCCCGATGGGCAACCCTCGCGACAAGTATTCAGGTTAACACCAACTCCTCAAAATCCACCAAATGAGCCCCTTCAATTGTGGGAACCAGAAGATCCGGACGTAGTCCATTGGCAATTGAAATTAGTGGATGCTGCCCATGTTCTTTGGCTCGGAGTGGCTTGGGCAGATGGGATTCAAGGAAGACGCCCCGTAAGCCTCAATTTACGTCATATTGATGGGCGCACAATTTCATCAGACACACTATGGACAACAGTCCATCCACGATCGGGTAGAGGCGAATCCATGCGATGGAAAATGGACCATGCTCGGAACCTTGCACAACGTTGGCGCAATCAGGCCCTTACCCGAATGGAATAACATCAGACCATAACATTGGTGTGGATGCTTGAGGAGGGGTGCGTTTATGATGCTCCCACCTGTGCCCATCTCTGAAAGGTGATACCATGGAGGCATGGGATGTCGTAGTCATTGGGAGCGGAGTCGCAGCGTTACGCGCAGCAATCGCAGCCAGTGATGGAAATGCAACAGTTACAATTTTGAGTTCACAAGCAATTTCTTCATCTAGCGATTCTACGATTAATTGTGGCTTTTCCATTCCAATGAGTGAACCAAATCACTCTATGTTCACTAGTGATACAATTCGAGTCGGCTCGGAACTTTGTGAAGCAGATGTTCTCACATCTACTTCTTCAACTGCAGTTGAGCATTTGGCGGAATTGGAGCGCTGGGGACTAAATCTTCGTCGAGAAGGGAATGGATTGCCGCACTTGGGTAAATTACCGGGACAATCTGCTCCACGGACCGCAAGTACTGGCGATTCAACTGTAGAAGAAATGCTTTTGATTTTGCAAGAGCAAACAATGAAACGTCGAATACCACATCGTGGTGATGTCGAAATTTTAGATATCGTTCTCACTGAAGGTGGTTCCCGTGGACTTATTGCGATGGACATTCAAAGTGGAGAGTTATTTGCCATCCAGTCAAAAGCAATCATTCTTGCAGATTCTGGATTCGAAGGAGCATGGAATGGAGATGGCGTAGGCATGGGGACATCCGCCGGATTAGCATTACAATGCGCACTCCCACTTGTCGATTTAGAATTCACATCAATGCACCCGCTAACCGTTTCAGAAATAGGCTTACACATTTCGTTGGATGTATTAGGTGCAGGAGCCATTGTCACAGGAAATGATGGCACTGCATTAAGCACAGAGGAAGGCCCAGATTCACTAGCAAGGGCAATTGTTGCTGCAGGAGGTGCAACCCTTGATTTGACACCGATAAGCACCACAGATCGCCCTTGGTTTGAGAAGACATTCTCATCTTTGTTAACCCGTAGTGGAATTGATGGTTCTGTGGAATTAATACCCATTATGCCAATGGTTACCGCTACTATAGGCGGCATCCCAATCTCCAGTAATGGCCAAGTAATCAATCAAGATTGGAGCACCCAAATTCTAGGACTTTTTGCAGCAGGGGACTCAGCATGCTCAGGTTTGCATGGAGCCTCAATCAATAGTGGCGACAGAATTCTTTCTTCCATTACAAGTGGAGCAATTGCAGGGGCCACTGCAGCAGATTATGCAGCAACCTCAAAATTTTCGAAATCAAATATCATTTCAATGGCACTTTCACAAGCACACCACGCTCATGACGAAACTCTTTCTTCCGCTGGAGAGGGAGGGATAAGTCCAGGAATAATATTGCAATCATTGTCCACTACAATGCAAACTCACATGGGCTCAGAACGCAATGCAAAAGGGCTTGAATCCGCCGCCGCCGCCATACAAGAATTGTCTTCAGTAAAAATCAACATTTCAGATCGAAATCCAGTGATGAATACAGAAATGGTTGCATTAATTCGTACACAGCGCCTACTTTCCGTAGCATCAGCTGCAGTTTCATCTGCTATAGCAAGAAAGGAAAGCCGAGGCTCACACATCCGAACAGACTTCCCAGATTTGGATTCCAAACAGACCCATCACACACTTGTCCACCAAGATGGTCGTACTGAATCCCTCTCTCTTCGCAATTAATCGCGTAAGGATGAAAGAGCAGCCATAGTAGAACCGTGACATGGATTCTAAGCACGTTATATCTGAAAGCGCCCCCCCTGTGCTTTTGCTTGTAGTTCTAGTATCCCTTCTTTTCGCTTCGGCACAGTATGAATCACCAGTATCTTCACGATTTGTGCCAGATATTTCTGAACCGACATGGCCCCCTTGCCAATCGGGTACAGATTGCGCAGAATCGAAACTTTGTACTACATCATCTTTTGATCCCGAACCTGTGGCAGAAGTTTGGAATATCACAGGTGAAAATCGTACATTTTCATCACCCCATACAGCCGACCTAAATGCAGACGGAATACTTGATATTGTGATTGGAACCGGCATAGAATCACCACCAAATGGCTCTATTGTGGCCATTAATGGGCATGATGGCTCAATATTATGGAATGTTGAAACAAATCAAGAAATGTTCTCTTCAGCCCAATTTGGCGACTTAGATGGTGACGGAGAAATAGATGTAATCTTAGGTGGAAGAGGCCAAGAATTACGTGCAATTGATGGCCAAACTGGAAATGAGATTTGGGCCTTTGATGCCACTTCACCAGAGAGAAATCATTGGTATCAATTTTACACAGGTCAATTTATTGAAGACGTTGACAGTGACGGCATCAATGATTGGCTTACAGCGAATGGTGGCGACCCAACTAAAGCTCCAACCCAGGAAAGAGGCAATGGCTATTTGATGGTCATATCAGGATCTACTGGAAAAATATTGGCTATTGCAGACACTCCTGATGGGATGGAGACGTATATGTCTCCAGTCATATACAATCCTCATCCAGAAATGGCGACTGAGATTTTATTCGGCACCGGTGGAGAGACATGGCACGGAGGCCTCTGGTCAACTTCACTAGATGCGATTATGTCTGGAGATATCTCGGGTGCCAAGCAAATTGTTCCACCTGAAGAGGGAATAGAAAAAGGCCTCATATCCCCTCCGATCATTGTTGATCTAACGAGGGACGAAATTCAGGATATTGTGGTATCAATGTTCGATGGAAGGACAATTGCAATTGATGGCCGAGATTATTCTACAATTTGGGAAGTCGACGCAAAAAGTCATGCGATGGGAGGGACATCGCAAAGCGCAGAAACATGGGTAACCCCCGCAGCCGGATATTTTTCACCAGATTCGATACCAGATATTTTCGTGCATTATGTTATTGGAACATGGCCATTTTATGATTCATACTGGACAGCCCAAATTGATGGGGCAACTGGTACAGTTTCTTGGTCGGAGGAAACAGGACACACATCAGCTTCTAGTCCTTTGGCGGTTGATTTGACAGGTGATCAACGCGATGAAGTAGTAATGATTAGAGGGACCGCTATAGTCAATGAAAATGACTCCAATAGTTTACAATTGACCCATGAATTGTTAATTTGGAACTCCTGTGATTTTTCAAATGTTTCATTATTCAATAGAGAAGGAATCAGTATTGCAAGCCCTTTAGTTGCAGATTTGGATAATGACGGATATTTAGATATGATTTCAACATCTACAACCTCGTATGAATCACTTGCAGGGGCTTGGACTATGCATAGGACTAATCTAAGTGTTTTAGCACCAGAAATAATCACATGGGGCGCATATATGGGCACCGGATACGATGGACGGATCCAAGGGGCGTAGATGGATGAAGAAGACATTATTCACAAAAATTGTTGAAGGCGACATCCCTTCTTCTAAAGTAGCCGAAGGAGATTTGTGGTATGCGTTTTTGGACATCAACCCTTGGAGAATGGGACATACACTTGTCGTGCCTAGAGAACCGGCTCAAAGAATCTCTGAACTATCAATAGAATCACGCAATGCATTAATGGAAGGCGTGGTCGAAGTTCAACGGCGACTATCGATAGAGTTCAAAACATCAGATTTTAGTGTAAATGTAAATGATGGACCTCAAGCCGGCCAAGAAGTCCCCCATACCCACATCCATGTAATTCCCCGATGTGTAGAAAATGACAATCGCCCACTATGGACGAATAAAAATACCAGTACACCAGATTTTGTTATGCTTGAAGAATTGTCAAAACGTCTTCAGTCCCTTTGATACGGAATGCATACTTGGGTGGGAACATGGGGACTTCAGATGTTCGAGAAGTTCAATCAGGGGCCGATGGTGCCATTGATCATCATGGAGAGACTCTTCCAGAATTATCAAAAAGCGCATCACGCATCGACATTTCAAAAATTGAAAATGCTCGAAGAGTTGCAAAAAAGCAAGGCGACCATCCAGGAATTGGTTGGTTCTATGATTTAATGATGGGTTTTGCAAGTAGGGCATTCAAAGGCCAATTCCGTACAATTGAAATTACAGGTTTAGAACACATTTCGGAAGAAGCAGGTATGCTTACTGTTGCGTGGCATACAAATGGATTAATTGACCCAATGTGTATTTCAGTAACCCAATCAAAGCGTTTGGTATTTGGCGGCCGCCATGATTTGGTTACACGCCCCATCTTGGGACCAATTGCATCTCGGATGGGGACCCAACCAGTAATCCGTCAGGCTGAACTTGTCCGGGGTGGAGCATCGGAAGAGGCCGCCGGTAGAATCAATGGAAAAACTATGTTGACAATAGCAGATTGTATTGCTCACGGCCAAGCTTCAGCCCTATTTCCGGAAGGGACCTCACATCTGGACTCAAAAATGAAACGCCTTCGGACTGGACCAATGCGATCTGTAATTGCTGCCAACTCAATTGCTAAAGAACGTGATTTACCCGAACCCCATTTATTACCTGTTGGCTTACATTTCAGGACATCATTCCATTTTGGAACCGATGTATGGATTGAATATAGGGAACCAATTCACCTTTCTGAATTTACCCATTCACCCGGAGATCGCACGAAATTAATCTCAGGCGAATGGGTAGAAGCCCCAGTAGAATCGGTCAATACACTTCGAGAATTAGTGTACCAACGCCTTTCTGAAATAACACCCGATTCTGACACATGGGATGAACATAGGACATGGCACACTCTTGGACATATAGAAGCCCAAATTGTCAAGAAACCATTACAAACATGGAAAGACGAAGTATTAGCTGCTAGGAATATACGTGATAGAATTAGAAATGGAGAATCTAAATTATTGGATTCAATACCTGCTGCAGAGAGAATTTCACAATCATTACATGAAGTTGGATTAGATGGCCGCTCAATATCTAGTGAAGGTTTACGAAAACCCAAAATCACCGAGAAGACAGCAATATTACCTGCTATTTTGCTAGCATTGATGGCCGCCCCATTAACAATTTACTCAAGTGGTTTAATGATTCTCACAGCAAAAATTCTTGGTGATAAAACGGATGAAGGGCTGGATGCTAGAACGACATACCATATTCTCCTAGGGCTACTTGGACCAATTCTTATTTGGCCATTCGCAGTGATAATATTGGGCGCTTTTGCGTATTATCTCTTAGTAGTAGTTGGATATTTTGGGACTTTGAGTTTAATACATGTAATGGTAATCATTTTGATATCACCATTTTGTTTCCATTTATCGAATCGAGTTGCATTGAAAGGTTGGCATTTCTATGTAATTTATCGTGATGCCCGACGATTGACTATATTTTCGAAATCAGAAAATGGGGCTAATATTGAATCTGATGTAAAGAAATTACTCGTTGTGCTGAAATAGGTCGCCATATACGACGGCTTATGGCCGATGAAAAAGAGGGTGAACGCATTCGTGATTGGTTGACTTCCGAGGGCCTAGAAATTAAGCCACGTGAAGATCCACGTGCAGATTTCCATTACATGGTCCGATATCCACCCACAAAGCATGGCCACGTATTCAACGTTCTTTCTCCCAAAGATAGAAATTTGATAGTAGTCTCTTCAGTAACTCAAGTAGATTTAGGTCAACAAGATGAAATGAAAAAGCACAGTAAAGATGACTCGGAAGCATGGAGAGAATGGCTGCATGAAACTCGATTAGGACTCACCAGGGCCCATGTGGATTGGGTATTACATGTTGGGCATGGGAGCGAAAATCCCGGGCCACTCCAAGCATTTAATTTGTCTATGCCAATTTGGAATGATGGTATAACACAAAATGAATTAATGCAAACTCTTCGTAGATTGTGGCTTTCTAAACTTTCGATTATCCATGAGATTAAATTTTCATACGGCCCAGGCATTGGTCGCCCCGGCCCCGTAGATGATTGGGCCAAGTCTGGAGGCCCACCTAGTGAAGGTGAGAAACCGCCTTCTTCAGCCTCTAAAGTCGAAACAGATGAAACAGGCGGTTTTGGTACAGGATTTGATCCTTCAGAATGGGTTTAATGTTGAAAATTGCTGAAAAACACCCTAAAAACGTGGGCGCTGCCCACCACGGTACTGACCGCAAAGGGGTTTGATTAAGTAGGAGGAAAATACGTTGTATGTATGCTGGAGAGACTCTCCAGGGGTTGAGACAGATGGATAACAATAAACGTGGAAGCATTACAATGGTCATCATTTTCTTGATGAGTACATTACTTGTCGGGTACACAGCACCCGAAGCAGAAGGCGCAACAGTCGTCATCACAGATGCAGTACAGGTCGTAGATGGCGGTGCTTTGAATGAACGAATGGCCTCGATGGTATCAGATAGTGAAGGCAACATCCATATTGTCTGGAGTCGCAATACTCAACACTTGTATTATTCAATGATGGACCCAAGAGCGGAAACACTGATTGATGCTACGCAAATATCCAACCCCGGAGCCCATCGCGCATGGCACCCCGATGTCGATATTGATTCCGAAGACCGAATCCACGTCACATGGACAGACAAAGCCAGTCAACACACAATCCTCTATACACTCCTCGATCCAAGTATGGATGACCAAGATGGCTCAGTATCTGATGATACAACTATTTCTATGATTGATGATACTGAAGTTGCTCGCTTGCAGCAAAACCGCGATTACCCTGCAATCGCAGTCGATAGTTTGGACAACGTCCACCTCGTCTGGGAAGATTCCTATGATAGACATGATAAGTATTTTCAACAACCACAGATTTACTACAAATTTTTAGAAATTGATTTGGTAGCACGTGAAGCGATTACTGCAATTGACAACACTCTTTTGACGCCAATTATTGGCCACAAAGGCCACCCAGATATTGCAATTGATGCTGATGATTTCGTACAGATTGCATGGGACGACACCCGTGGTGGAAAAGTGGAAATTGTATCACCAATTGACACCTCAGGTTCAATGTATTCAGAATGGGCTGACATGTGCGTTGTATTTTATGGAGGAACATGGTCCAGTGGAGGATATTTCCAAGGAATCAAACCAATGCTTGAAGAAGCAAACATTTCAGTTTTTGAAACGCTATATGCCCTTGGTGGCTACTATCCTAGCGCAGCAAACTCTGGTGCTTGTGCAGCCCAACCACATGCAGAGAACCCGCGCAGTAACCACCTTGACATCGGCGACGATTCAGGTGGCATCATTAAATTACACAGCACGATATACAATGGAGGGGCACAAAATGGAGGTTACCAAGGTGAAGATTGGGGACCCGGTTCAACATGGGCATGCCTTTCATGGGTAGACGCTCAAGGCAACGTTCCAGGAAACCCACCTACAAGCCACGATCACAAATGGAATCCCAATGCGACAAAACTAGTCATTCCAATTAGTGATGAAGGACCAAAGGGCGGCGATCCACCCCAACAACAAGATGACATCACATCAATCAACGAAGCTCACGACGCATGTATCACTGCAGGCGTAATTCCAGTAGGGATGTACGGCTCTTCATGGGGAGGGAACAACCAAGTCTCTTCACACATGAAAGATCTCGCGCAATGTCCTAACGGGCAAGTCAACATGAACCCCCGACTTTGTCCAGGGACAACAACACGGAACACAAATGCTGGCGGCCAAGTCTATGCATTCCCTGCATCTGGAGGCAATCAAATGCAAACATTGGTTGAAGCAATGGTATTCTTAGCAACAAACAACAGTCGAGAAATATATATGACAGTTCTTGACCCATATTCCAAAATTAACAATCCAGCCCCCGGATGGTCATATGGTATGACTGGAACAGACGAGTCAGGTAATCGTTACACTGAAGATTTAGGTCCAAGTCAAGACGCCAATGGGTATGGCCACCTTGTTGTTGTGAATGATACTCGTGTAACACTTGATGATGCATTTAGTATGCATCCCTCCCTCGCGATTGATAATGCAGGAGACACTCATATTTCATGGATGGATACACGAGACTATGGGTTTGACAAAGATGACAATTACGAAGTATATTATTCTCGACTTCGCCTCAAGGGTTCAGCAAATTGGGATGGCGTCTCGGGTGGACTACCAACATATGGTATTAAGAAAATTGTAGATACAAGAATTTCATATGGCGAAGGGTGGGGTAATGAAAACCCGAATAATTACTACAGCGCATCTTCTTACATGCCTCAAATCATTGCAGATAATCAGAACAATATCCACCTCACATGGTTGGAAAATTCTAATATCTCGCAAGGTGAATCAATTCAATATACTCGATTGAATCATACTAATGACAACCCAGATTGGCCCCTCAATAGTATTGCAGCAGCAGTACTTGATCCATGGGAGAGGGTTGACGTTACAGATTGGAACAGTGATAAATTAGGTCCCAACAATGGACGCACACCTGAATTGTCTCAGCCGCCCGCGTTTGCTAATGACCTTGGTAGCGGAGCACACATTGCTTGGTCAGATACTAACAAGTGTAATGACAATTCAAACAATGGAGCCTACACCCTTTGTTACACTCACGTTTTAACAGGCCAGGTCGATATTGAACTTGCTGACGGAGAAACTTACTATCATGTGATTGAACCAGGAGAGCAAACGTTGTACAACATGACAATTAACAACACAACACCAGGGCCAATTGATCTCGTTGCGGACACATTCTCGGTTAACCTATCAGGCGTACCAGTGAATTGGACAGCGAATCTTTTCTTTGCGGATAACCACACCGCAATATTCCCTGAAACACCGATTTACTTACTTGGTGGTGAATCAGTACGTGTTTACATGCGTGTTCGAGCACCGTCAATTTATCAGGCCAACAATGACGAGTTGGCACAAATATCAGTCAGTGCAATTTCATACAAAGATCCTGCAATACGGAGTGATAGATTGACCTTGACGTTAATGGATGTTAAACACGGGATTGAGCTTGAAACAAGTCACTTCCAATCAGATGTGGAACAAGGTCAGACAGCAATATTTTCGATTACAATAACAAATACAGGAAACGTTTTCGACTCCTTTGCTTTCTATGATCCCACCACATTACAAGGTCAGCAAGAATGGCTTTTACCATGGGGATGGCAAGTTACATTCCCATTAATGGTCAGTCTCGACCCAGGCCAGTCAGTGACTAAGAATTTGGAAGTCGCAGTTCCCACCACGCAAGAACCAGGTACCTTTGCATTATATCTGAAGGGCTGGTCAATGGGCGAACCCGTGAAAAGTGTAGACAAAGGGACATACGACATTCTCGAATTATGGGTAAATGTGAGCATTAGATCCACAGGAAATATTGTATTCAATATCTATGATACATCAGAATACGTCATGCCAGGCCAAGGTGAAGATTCTTGTCATACTTACACTATTCAAGTAGTGAAGAATTTCGCTCCAGGCTATCTTGTATTTACCACACCCGGTGCACCCGAAGCCCGACCAGATGAAATCCCCCTCAACCAATGGCGCTACGATCATTGGACTGTTTCGTTAGATTTCACTAATGCCCCAGGAGGAAATGGCGTTGATATGAGTGCCCCTCGGTATTGGGAATTAATTGAGCATTCATATGCGGTAGGTGTAACTGTATGTGCTCCAACCAATGCTAATGCAGGTTTAGGGCCAGCAATTACAATCAAGGCCCACCTACAAGACTCTGCCCGAGTTTCCGATTCGGTTATTTTATCTACTAATGTAATTCATGTCTACGATTTAGACATGACAACTGAAAGTACCACCTACGATGTATCGCCATCGGATGACATTACTCTAAACATGACAACGACAAACAGTGGGAACGGACCGGATCGTTATGATATGCGTTTCACAGAAGTCATGGATGCATCAGGCGCCCCTTCCAATTTACCGTGGGCAGTAGATGTGCCACGTGCCCGCCTGTCTGAATTGGATCGTGATGCATCTGAATCCGTGGACGTGGTAATCCACGTCCCAGATCAAATTGTAGCTGGGACTTACAGAGTTGTCTTGAAGACATACAGCGAAGAGAGTTGGGAAGGCACAACTGAACGCGACGCCATCATCATCACTATTGCAGTGAAAGAATATCATGATATGCAAATATGGCTTGATCCATCTGTTGAGAGCCAAGTGAAAACAACTGCTCCTGGCAGGACAGTACGATATCTTCTGAATGTGACGAACAATGGGAATGTACCTGATACCCCAACCTTACATAATCACACAAAGAGTGGAAATGATTGGGATGATCGCCCTGGAATGGGTTCACTATCAAGTTGGAACAATGGTCAGTATGAAGGTGTACGCTATGCAATGGTTGAAGATTTCAATACTGAATTACCTAAGGAAATACCCTGTCTTGATTTAGATGTGGGGGACCCAGCACCATTGGAGGGATGTGCTTACCATCCAGATGGCACTTGGAGTTTGGCAGAAATGGAAGCATATACCACGGTTCAAATTATGGCGATTATCGATATTAGCCCCTCCGCAACTCTTGCAAACCGAGAGATTGGAATCAAAGTCATGTCACTTTATGGTAGTTCACCAGATGGCGACGCTGATGAAACTGCGAGTTGGTCCGATAGTTGCACCATTGACAGTGACAACGATGGTTTTGTCGACAATATTTATCCGAATTGTGATACAAATGAACAAGTTCTAAGAATTCGCTTACGAGCACCAGATCTTGAAATTGTATCAGTTAACGTTGACAGTAGAGAAGCAGCAGTTGGTGAGATGATACCAATTACTGTTGAGATTATCAATAGAGGTAACGTTCATGCAGTTGATATCAGCATAGTTCTTTGTGAAGATGAATCTTCGTCAAATCTTAGGAAAAATGATTGTGAAGATGAAAATATTGCATATCGTCAAGTAATTGGTGCATTAATGCCACCTGACGATAGTGGTTCTGGAGAAGACGATGCAGTCAGTATCACACTCCTGTATCCTGTAAAGGCCGGTACACACGAATTAACAGTAATTGTTGACCCTGGTAACTTCATCATTGAAGCAAGTGAATCCAATAATCGAAAAGACGTCGGTGAACTGTCTAGTGAAAATGGATTCTTTGACGTCATACTTGAAGTTGCAAGTGAATGGTCAGTTCCATCGATGATTCTATTGCTAACAATAGCCTTGATGGGCGTAGCTGGAATGGTGATGATTTCTCGTCGAAGAGACGCCCTCGCACGTGTTGATGCCCAATCAAGCGTAGTCAATTACGAAGAAGATCTTCAGTTTTGAGTATAGACGAGATCACCTGAGAAGAAACCTTCTCATGCTATTTCGCCAGCCACCAAGGCAGCAGTTTGTCATCTGTTGCAGCAATCAGAGTACCTGATTTGAGACCAATTTGCCGCATCATCAAACTACGGAGTGTATCCATCATTTCTTCAGCACGTTGCGGTTGAATTTGTAGCCCTGCACAAAACAGATCTAGGTCAAGTGGCCTTCGTGGCGCCTCTAATAGTGCATGAGCGAGTTGCCTTTCTTCATACTGCTGAAATTCGTCATCAACAGTTCTACTTGCTTTGTGCTTTATTTGTTGATGTAATGCAATTAGAGCATCACGCTCAGCATCCAAGCGATCTAATCCATCATTTAGTTCTGTGAGGAGAGCCATTGCTTCAGCCATAGGCAAGCTTCGGCGAGTCCCAACTTTATCTACAATACTCAGAGCATCTTCGGGCAACCGTCCGGATAATCTCACAGGCCCTCCCTCGGGAAGTTTGCGATGTTCAGCTCGAAATAGATCAGGTCCTAAATCGAGACGAAGAGAAAATGATTGCGTAACGGCATAGATTCGTTTAGGTGGACCCCCTTTTTCACTGGGTACCTTTTCACTTGTTACAAACCCAGATTCCTGCAAAATTTTGAGATGTTTCATGATTGCTTGCTGTGAAACATCCAATAATTCTGAAAGTTGTAATGGGTAATGTGGTTCTCGGACAAGCCGCTCTAAAATGGAACGTCGCACTCCGTTTTCAAGTATAGACAAAGCAGTGTTGAAATCAGTAACCACTCTACAACCCGATGTTAACTAGCCAAAGGATACCTATGAATCCTCGGATGACTCAACCTTCATCCCATTCTTTCCATCGGTTACTAGAATTCCCCGATCCTTCTTTAATTTCTTCATCTAATTCCGAATCTGCAATTATTGAATCAAGCTCAATTTCTGATTGAATCTTGACTGAACTTTGTTGACCGTCCGGTCTATCTGCAAATGGGGGAGGAACATCATTTTCTCCATGAGTTGAAGGAACAGACAAATCGAGGGGCACATCTGCATGAACACTTGCCCAGACCTCATCTGTTGTTGGAATCCTGTGTTGAGCATTATCTCCACCTGTAATGGGTTTTTGCAATCCCCCTGAAGCATCCATCATTAAGCTAGTAGGATATGATTTCTTACGCCCTGTAAACCAAAGAATTCCACCCAGAGGCATCAAACAGACTCCGCATATCCCCGCAAAACAGGCGATTTCTAGAATCAATAGGATTGTGCTCCCTTCACCCAGATCTTCCTTATCAACTAACCAAACAGGGTCTTCTTGGTCTAAATTTTGTATTAGGTGTGCTCCATCAGCATCGGGCTCATACACCCCTATTGATATGTATATGCGGCTATTTTCACCGAACCGATCGCCATCCAGCATGCCGGGACTACTTCTTTCAATTTCGGTATTAGTTTGAATTTCACTAATTGTTAAATTAACGGTAGAAGAATCTAATCGATATGCAATATATGTTTTATCTTCACTCAGATTAACAGACTTCGAAGAGTCGGCTTCTACTTTTGCAACATGATTATTTTCAGGATCCATTGCTGAAACGAAATCGCCCCAACCAGTCAATAAGGCGATGGAAGCAAGGCAAATCAAGACCCCTCCTGTGATGAGAAGACGGCGTGGCCATAGATTCTGCATAAGATTTCCTCCAAGGTTAATTTCCTAATCCCAATTCTCCAAGTTTCTCAGGCAGGTAGGTATCTGTAACGAAATCTAAACCATACTTGGCTAAAGATTGCTGCTCAGCCTTCTTCCCTAACGACAACATCATTTGGATTTGTTCCTGCCACCAACCATCGGCAAATCGGGGGTCACTTAATTCAGCCTTTAGCGCCTCTACGTCTTTACTAGATAATTTGTCACTCGGTAGGTCGTACGCTTCAATATCATCAGATGTAATTCCAAGATATTGCGCAGAAGGAGTTGCTAGGTACTCAGAGATATGCGCTGTTTTAATTGCACCATACGCAATACTTGCGAAAATTCTGAAGGACCATGGATCACCGTCGAGGAAAACGACGATAGGAAGATTCCACTCTTCATTCATCCGTTTTAGAATCCGCCGTGTAGATCTCGCGGGTTGCCCTTTTAGATGAAGAAGTCCACAACGATAATCTTCATCGAAGCCATTCTCAATCAATCTGTCAAACATACCACCAGTTTCAATGGCCATAATGAAATCAATATCATGATTGATTAATCTGATTTTTTCTGATTCAACATTGTATGGCACCCCATATCCCGAATCTCCAACATCATCTCGTGCATTAATTCGCATCCAATCACCACGCCGATTAAGTTCATCTAAGGTAATATTCCCAATCATACGAGCCCCATCTTCTTCAGGTCGAAGTTTGAAATCTTCACGGAGACAAGCAGTCACGATTTCCAAGTCTTCTGCAAGGTTATTGCTTTCATTCTGCGAACCGAATTTACCGTGCCCCCAGGCTTCCGAAATGTAATACATTTCACGAAGCGTCGATGACTTTCCGGCATCGATCATTTCTTCAATGAATTCAATGATGTGTAGTGCACGTAATAGTTGTCGAGCACTACCAAGGCTAGTTGCATCCCGGACAGACCTCTTTTTTCCATATTTGTAAACTCCAAGTTTACTATCAAATCCGATATTGTTTTTTGTCCGAACAGGTAAAGTCATGCGTGGCGGCTCACCCTTTACCATTCGCTTGTACATCTCTCTGGCAACACCATGTAAATCCTTTACAACTTCTTCTCGACTTTTCCTTGCCGTTGTCATTCTTCTTCACCCCCATTATTGGCCCACGACATAATGTCGTTAGGATTACTAGGTTTTTCTTCAACCTCTTCTTCAGTTCCTTCCGTATCACCATCTTCAACTACATCATCATCTGTAATTTCTTCTTCTTTTCTTGAAATTCCTACTTCTTCTTCACGTAGCATTTCTGCTAAAATAGTCTCGTCCAATTTGGTAGCTCCTATCATCTCTCCAGCCCCACGGTAGAAGATTTCAGCATCATTCCAATCTCCTTTAGACAAGCCTTTAACTACAAACTCAACAGTTGTATTTTCACCAGGTTCTAATGTGTCAAGTTTCCATGCCCAAAGCCCCTTCGCTTCTCTCTTCCCACCTCTATCATTCTGAATCATTTCAACACCTTCTCGTTCAGGCCATGTTGAAAGAACAGTATATGCTCGGGATCTTGCTGTATAGTTGAAAACCTGAATAGTCGCTTTATTTGCCTTCAAATCGCTATCCCATTCGACTGAGTCTTCGCAAAATACAGCATTCATAATTTGAGTAATCACTGGTTCTAATGGAACAGGGTCTTCTTTCAGAATAGCAATAGTTTTGTCATGTATTTCAGGTAAAATGACATTTACAAGTTCAAATTTTTCTTGTGCTTTTTTCTTCTGAGCACTTTTCTTCAAGTGATTCCTAAGGCCCCGACCGACTTCTAACATCGCAAGCCGTATTTCTTCAAAAACTTCGGAATTATCTGCAACGGCTTCTTTGGCTTCACTTGTGAATTGCACATTTGTACTTGCTAAATGAATCAATATTGCAGCAGGACCTTTTGGTAACCCCCTACCTCCTGGATGATCTAAGCCGTAAGTTTTCCATTTTACAGACTCAAGTGCTTTTGTTAGAATACAACCACCTTGTTGATACATCAAAGGAACACGATTGGCAAATCTTAGTACTTGTACAGGTTGGTCACCGGCCAAATCACCTCCGAAAATTAACCCTACTTCGATTTGAAATGGGTTCCCAGTCGAGACCCTAGGCTCCCTTGTTACGGTAGATACGAACCTAGAATCAATTGCCTTTGAAAGACCTTTTTTGATTAACAAATCTTCAATTGGAGACAAACAATCGGTTGCAGGGCCAGGCATTTTGACGGAACCAAATGTAGCCAGTAATGTGTTGACTTCATCTGGCTTTAGACTATTTGGCATTCTTTTAGAACTCAGCCCCGCCTTTTCAATAATAGATTCACATTTTGAATTACTTAACCCCGAGAATGTGTGACGTAGGAAAAACCTCAGTGGTGTGCGAACACCTTCACCTTCTGATGGGATATTGGCATCACGCAACAATCGTTGCAAAGTTCCAATTTCTAAACCATGGGGGTGCGGTTTTATTTCCTTAACAGGCCGAGGTAATTGATCAGTCACACGTGGCCAACATTCTTCTTCAATGAGTTTACCATCTTCATCACATACTTTGAATGATATCGTAGCATGTGGATTTACAATGCTAGTCATCTTCAAATATTGATGAACAGATTGCTTCCCTCGTTGATATTTCGCCTTCATTCGCGCTTCAACACGTACGCCGTGCTCAATAACTTGCATTGTTTCTTCATCAGTCCAATGAATTCTTTTTTGATTTGTTTTGATGGCTTTATTTTTCTTGGTATCTAGGCCAATATCAACGCTAATTGCAGTTGCCTCTTTTGCAATTTTCGAAATTACTTTGGTTGGTTTCCCAGTAGTTAATTGGCTATACATCACAACTCCAGTTATACCAATTCCTTGCTGACCTCTTGTCTGACGGATCGTGTGAAATCTTGAACCAAATAGCAAAGATCCAAACACTTTATCGATTGATTTTTGCGGAATCCCCGGACCATTGTCCTGACTAATCATCAACAATTCATCCTTTTTCCCCTTAATTTTTTTAATTTCAATTTTTATTTCAGGCAAAATCCGATGTTCTTCCGCAGCATCCAAGGAGTTATCGACAGATTCCTTTACAGCTGTTATGATGGACCGTGGTAGTGTATCGAATCCTAGAAAATGCTTATTTTTCTCAAAAAATTCACTGATACTTGCTTGTTGCATTGAACTTCGAGAAGACCTTGCCATTTTCATCGCACTCCACAGCATCAGGTCCTCCCTCACGCCGAATGCGGAGGGGCCGGCAAGCCGTAAATCGCTCGGGTGGCAAGGGGGCGTATAAGCCTCAAGGTTGAGATGCAATTAATGATTGCAAAATCAACTCATATTTTCAACGCCAATAATGGTTTCAAGTCGACTACGAGCCTTCTTATCAATCCAAACAATTCCCCAGATAGTAATAATCAAACTAACGAGGATAGAAATCCACCACATAGAATCCCGTTCAGGCCCCCCACCATCTAACACTACCACAATATCTCCTAATTTCGCTCCCCACCATGCGTAAAGTATGGTTGGGAATACTGTAGCAACATTACCAATTGCATAATCTCTTGTTCGGATTCTAGTGGCTCCAATCACCCAATTCACAAAATTGTAAGGAATAACTAGAGAGAGCCGAATTAATACAGTCAGAGTTAACCCTTCTTCTTCAGCGACGGAATCAAATGCTTTCCATAACGGCTTTGAATCAATCCAACTTCTTGCTTTCGAAACACCCAATTTCCTTACGATCAAAAATGGAATCATCGCACCCAACCAAGCACCCAGCCATCCAGCCATTAATCCACCAGTGAACCCAAACATAGCACCAGCAGTCAATTTCATCAGAGAAGATGGCACCATTAAAGTTGCAGCAATTCCGAATAAGCATGCGAAAACGAGTGGCCCTTTCCATGCCCCTAGATCTTGTAGTGGAGCACTGGCTTGCCCGATAATAATAGCCAATGGCCCCAATAATATTGTATATATTACAAATAAAATTACAATTATGGTAATAAATTTCACTCGGTTATTTGCCAAATTAACACCTTAGCAGAATAGATCTTCACGCCATGCGGTAATTTTGCCAGTAAATGCACTGGCCATCACAGTCAAGGGACTAGCCAAGTAAAGTCTCCCTGGGCCGGATCGTCCTTGGAAGTTACGATTGATTGCAGATATTGAAACTTGACTTCTATCATTGGAGACACCGGGGCCAGCCCCAATGCAAGCACCACAGCCTGGGTCAATGAGTGTTATTCCAGCGGTTTCAAACAGGTCAGACCACCCCATTTTCTGTGAAAGTTCTTTCACTGATTTAGAACCAAATTGAATGTAGCATTCAACATCATTAGGAATTTTGAGACCGGCGGCGAGGGCGGCTTTGGTTACTTTAGCGTAATATGCAAAATCATCATCTTTCCCTGCAGTACATGAACCAGCATATGCGATATCAATTTTCACATCTCCAATATCGGATATATATGCGCCATTAGTTGGATCAGAGGGCACACCTTCATCGGGGTTTCCGGGATGTGCAACCATTGGACGAATTTCATTGAGGTTAATTATATGGATTCCACCATCGTAGTGGGCATCATGATCGGGAACAACAAATGCACTCCTGATCATTTCTTCAGTCAAATCATCTCGGCGAGAAAGTAGCCATTCCACAGTTTTGTCATCAGGATCGCAAATACCAGTTTTTGCACTACACTCAGTAGCCATATTACACAAAGTAGCTCTTTCATCCATTGAAAGGGAAGCGAGGCCAGGTCCACCGAATTCCATAGATCTGTCAAGAGTGTCAGATTGTTTTGCATAGCGCCATAGGATGTGGAGTATCACATCCTTCGCAGTACAACCAGGGTCAAGTGAACCCGTTAATTCAAAACGAATACTCTCTGGAACCTTCACGAAAGCAAATTGATTGTGAACTAAGTTTGCATATTCGGTGGAACCAACCCCATATGTTAGTGCATTTGATGCACCTCCCATGCAAGTGTGACTATCTGTTGCTTGGATAAAGTCACCAACATCAATGAATTCTTCACGAGCGACTTGGTGACAAATACCAGGGCTAACACCCTCCTTTGCAGAATAATCACGAACCCCAGTATGCCTTTGGAATGCGACTTGTAAATCTCTTAACATCTGAATTTTTTCTTCAAAGGGGCCAAACCGAGGGACTCCGGTGGCATACAGAAGATGGTCCTCAAAAACTGCAAATTTAGGTGGGTTTGGTAGAGTGTAATTTTCACCATATTCTGCAGATAGGAAATTATGGACTTGAGCAGTTGTAAACTCATGACTGTAACCACCATCCACAGTTGCAAGAACAGCATCTCCTGGTCGTACGTAGCACTTTTGACCTTCTGAACCAATCAGTTTTCTAGCCACAATTTTCTCAACCATTGTCATGGATCGAGTGTGAGTAGAAACAGGAGGTAAATTGATTTCACCTTCTTTCAATTTCTTGGCAAAGGGCAGGATGCCCCCATTTTCAAGAATTAAGCGAGTCACAGGGTCATATTGCTTGGTAAATTCCGATAGAGGAATAGAATCACCCCTTTGCATTCTTTCTAATATATCGTGACTCCCCATTACTTGACCGAGATTAATGTTATTTCTTTCATGAATTGGGGCAAAAGAAGCTGCTATGACTATTCTAATTCCGGACCAGCGTTCACATTGAGGAGCCGTCTCTCGACTGCTTCCTGTGCCCTTACGGTGCCCACTCACTATGACCTCAAATCCCCCATTTTTTAGTGCACCAGGACGAAACACGCGTTCGCCTTCGTGGATAAGGCCCGCATAGGCATTTTCAGCAATTTTCCTAGGTTCATGATCAAAACAAACCCAAGCAGGTGTCATAACATCAGTATTAATGTCGTCCAGAAGATCATCAATAGTTAATTCCGACATTTGTAAATTTAGATTTTCATATAATTGCTGCTTAATTAAGTCTAAATTTTTGGTCAAGAAAAGCACTCGTTTTCCAGGAGTCAATGAGATTAATTGGCGTGGCCACATTTCATCCATACAGAGTCACCAGTCTCTAAGACAAATTCGACCACAACGAGGGGCTATATGACCGTTAGCAAATAGGTATGGCCAAAAAAACCCTACAGAGACCTTGGAAAAACCCTCTAAACCCAATCCATCAAGTTTAAATAGCATTTCAGTTCGGAAAAAATCACTTCTTCCAAACTAATTGGGCTGAAGGGGGGATGAATAAATGAGTGAAGACGCACAGGTAGAGGACATTGTAAAATGTCCAGAATGTAATTCAAGGAATCTTGAAAGAGACGAAACAAGAGGCGAATTAGTTTGCCAAGATTGTGGGCTAGTTCTCGAAGACAATGTGATTGATCAGGGCGCTGAATGGCGAGTTTTCAGTCCAGAACAGGGTGATCAAAGAGCACGCACAGGTGCCCCTATGACAGTCATGTTACATGACAAGGGATTGTCAACAGATATTGATTGGCAGAATAAAGATTATTCAGGTAAAACCATCAATAGTCGATACCGCTCACAATTTTACCGAATGCGAAAGTGGCAAAAGAGGAGCCGTGTGAGTAATGCTACTGAGCGTAACCTTGCAATGGCTCTAGCAGAATTAGATCGTATGGCAAGCCGTTTAGAATTACCTAAATCAGTTAGAGAAGCAGCAGCTGTAAATTACAAGAAAGCAGTCGAAAAGCGCTTGATTCGTGGACGCTCAATAGAAGGTGTTGCAGCAGCCAGCTTGTATGCAGCCTGCCGCCAATGCGGTGTTCCAAGGACGCTTGATGAAATAGGCCAAGCAAGTCGCACAGGTCGAAAAGAAATAGGCCGCACATATCGGTTTATGGTTCGAGAATTAAAGATGAAAATCATGCCTACAGGACCAGAAGATTATATTTCACGATTTTGCAGCGGATTGGGACTTGACGCGGAAGTCGAAGCCAAGGCATACGAATTGATCAAGGCTGCTCAGGAAAAGGAACTGACAAGTGGTCGTGGACCAACAGGAATTGCAGCATCAATCATTTACATTGCAAGTGTTCTTTGTGGAAAGAGACGTACTCAAAGAGAGGTGGCTGAAGTGGCAGGAGTTACTGAAGTAACAATCAGGAATCGATACAAGGAACTTATTCAAAACTTGAATATCGAACTTGACATCTGAGTGTAACCTCGATACGAGGTCGTTGAATGGATTGGCGAGAACAAACTCGACTGTCTCAGAGGCTTTTCGAAAAAACTCGTGAGGCATTGCAGATTGCAATGATACGAGGTACAACAGATTGGCCTTTACCTGAACCACCATTGTCAGACCCCGACTTTCCAGTTTTGATACCTGATGATTCAGAACGATTGAATCAAATGGCAGTTGCATTACTTGAGGCAAATCGTGCTGCTTTCGATCGTGATTTGGAAAAGATCGGCGAATCGTTAATCCCTCATCGATTATCATTGAGTGCAGATCCTGCAAGAGAGGGCCGCAAATGGTTAGAACGACGAGGCAACGAAGTAACTGAACGAGCTTTGTATATGCGATTAGAAACTTTACTTACTCAGGCACTTGATGAAGATGCCCCAGACGCAGATCGTTGGTGGGTTGCAATAGCTTTACTCAATGGGTTATCAGCGAATGATAGTCCGATATCACGTCAGCAAGGTTATCATCTGATGGAAAGTATTGCATTAGCAAGAAAACCAGGTGCATGGCATGGTGGCGCCACTCCCGGGCCACATTTGGTGGATTGGAGTGATAATTCAAGTAGTGAAATGAAAAAGGTAGAATCTCACCCTGGCGGTGTTTTTGCTGCTGGATGGTTGTTAGATCGAATGGAAGAGGCAGATCCACCACGACCTGTACTTGTTGAATGGTTGAATTTAGCCCTAGCACGTGGGACTTTAGTTCAACCACTTACAATATTATCCAGATTAAATCGAATGTCAAGCGATGGCGACCCAATTCTTGCTAGTAGGATAGCCTCATTGCTCCCACGCTCATATGATTTTGACTTTGATGGTGCAGTAAAGTTGGAAAAAACATTACTTTCAAGAGAAACCAATGTTCGGTGCGCGGTCGCTGGGGCCCTGGATGAGATCATCCATCGTCGCGGGACCTCCGCGTTTCAATTGTTAGACCAATTGTTGAATGATTCAGCACCTGAAGTTGTGCGAATTGCAGTGAATTCCCTACGTCTATGTTTTGCATTAGACCCAGTTGGTGTAAGTAAGCGCAGTTTACAGGTTGCAACACATCCCGATATTGATATTAGAAGACAATTTACACAAATGGTACTTCGAGATTATATTCAGCAAAATCCACAGGATGACTTAGGACTAACAACTTCTTTGTGGTTAGATGGTGATGAAATAATACGTACACGTGTTAGAGAATTATTACTTCACATGGTCGATGAACGCCCTACCGACCTATCAATAATTCTCAAGCGCATATATTCTAGTGGAGATAGAGATGTTTTAGTTGATTTTTGGCGTGTTTTGTCTGTACGCTCAGAATCCTCTGCAATTAATTGGCGTTTACATATTGAGGAAAACTCGCCCAGACCCTGAAAGCGTTCATCATTTGAACCAGACTCTCCACCGAGTTCTCATGGCGAACCAAAACCCTCCCCAATGGCGCCAACTCCTGGGCATTAGTATATTGCTAATATCACTTACATTCTTTCCGGGATGGGCACCAGCAGGACCATGGGGCACTCCTTCTTTCACTCGTGGAATTGTAGGCTTGATTGGAGGTGGGCTGTTGTATCTCTCATGGTACAGGTACACCTTTGAAACCAAAGGAATTGTTCCAACAGTGATATTGTGGAGTAGTCCAAATAAATCGATTGGAGTACTTTCTGCACTTGGGATCGGGTTAGTATTTTTTTCAAGAGTAATTGGACATGAAGTGGATTTCGTTCCAGTTCCAATAGCCTTAATCATGGCCCTTGTTGGATTGTTAATGATTTTACTTTCGATATATGCATGGTTGGTAACAGAAGGGCCATTACAGGATGAAGAAGAGTAACTACCGCATTCCAGGTTTCCAAAATTGAAGTGGGAGTGGGTTTTCACCTATACCCGCCCTCCAAGCTAAGTGATCTGCCCTTTCATTCCATCGATGACCACGATGAGCCCGGACATGTTCACCAGATAACTCCCGAAGCCCACTTACTTCCCTCCACAAACTTTGCACACGTTCTGCCAATTTCTTATTGGCCTTCGCCGTCCATTCACCTGTAGAGATTTTCAAGGCATATTGCGAGTCCCCACGAATCACTGTAGGAATATCCCCTCCTTCACTAAGCAACCATCGTAATGCATGTGCAAGTGCAGATAATTCTGCGGTGTTGTTGCTGCCAACTTCGGCACCCAACCAATTTGTATCAGTTGGGGCGGTAATCACTAATCCAGATAATTCATTGATAACCCGACCATCTCCTTTACCTAATCCAGTATCTCCTTCAACTACAACAACCCCCCAACCAGCTGGAGTTTCAGCGGTAACATTTCGATTATCTTGGCAAGAGCCATCAAAGTAGAGGGTACACCGCTCACTGAGCGGTGTCTCTCTAGCCACGATATCAGTCCCCAATAATCGTAGAATAACTCGCAGCATCCAACAATGAATCTATTTCTCCAGTAGTTGAAATTTGAAATTTAGCAATCCATGCATCATATGCATTTTCATTAATCATTTCAGGTGCATCTTGCAAGTCCTGATTTAATTCAAGTAATTCACCAGCTAATGGTGCGTATATTTCAGATACAGATTTAACAGATTCTACACTTGCGAATGAACCATTTTCCTTGATAAAATCCCCAACATCACTCAAGAATTCAACCCAAACAATATCTGTTAGGGCATTTTGTGCATAATCTGTAATTCCCACAGTTGCTACATTGCCTTCGATGTGAACCCATTCATGTTCTTTGGTATAGCGCAAGTTATCAGGTACATTCGACATGTTTACTCAATACCCCGAAGGGAAAGTAGTGTCTCAATCTTTCGTTTTAGAAATCCGCATTATTGATAACACAACAGCCCCTCGGAGTAGCATGAATTCTGATTTGCAACATATTTTACTCCACGAAACAATTGTCGTTAAACAAGAAGTTGAATTCACTAATGTGATACTAAATTTAGATGTTGGAAACCGATATAGTATCAACGATTCAAATGGAGAGCTGCTAGGCTATGCCGCAGAAGAAAAGAAAGGATTTGGAGGATTCTTACTCCGTCAATTGTTGAATAGTCGCCGTCCTTGCACAGTCCACATATTTGACAAACAAATGCAGGAAATAGCAGAAGGAAAGAAACCTTTCCGTTTCTATTTTTCTGAGATGTCAGCAAATGTTGGTGGCCAAACGTTGGGCCGCACACGTCGCCGATTTAAGATTCTCAAACGCAGATATACAATTGAAGTACAAAATGCCATGCCATTTGAAATCGAAAGTAGCATATTCCAAATTGGAAAGTTGAAATTCACAGTATCTCGAAATGGTCAGGCTGTTGCCACAATTTCCAAGCACTGGGAAGGCGTGATGAAAGCGATGTTTACACAAGCCGATACTTTCTCAATACAATTCCATGATACAAATCTAACATTAGAAGAACGAGCAACGCTATTATTCACGTTATTTTTGATTGATTACGATGTATTTGAGCAGAGATGAACCGTGAGATTGATGCCCAACCCCCCCCTCGAAGGGTTATGGATACCCCTGCGACAACCGCGGAAAATCTTTTCTTAGGTTTGGGAATGACTCTATTGTTAGTCACTGCATTCGCACTTATTGATGGCCGCCTTCCACCTGATGAATGTCCTGAAGGAGATACTCAAGAGATTTGCACATCAAGTTCTGAATTTGGATGGATAGTTCCAGCCTTAGCTGGACTTTCACTTACATGTGGAATTATGATGCGATTTTCTCGTATTAGTGGTAACGGACCCCTATTGGGTAATTTGTTCTCTGATGAAGATGAAAAAACAATATCTAATAGACTTACAAAAGATTACATTGATGCAAATGACACAGATCGTATTACTGGAGCATGGGCAAACCTTGAAACAAAAATGCTAGAATCAAATTATAATGAAGAGGAATAACTAGTAAGTTTCTCTCATCAATTTGTGAATTTTGTATGGTAGAAGAGCCCGGTTCACTGGAGTAACCTCTAGGATACGTGCATCATCTCTTCGTCGAATATCCTGGAGGAGAGGGTGCCTACTTTTTTTATGCAAAGTCACCAAAGTTGGCTTGTCAACCTTCATTGCGGCGCGAACAATATCTACAAATGCTTCTGACTCAACACTGAATTTACCAATTTCATCGATAACAATCACTTCGTAATTATCCATCGCTTCCTCAATTGCAGGAACTGCAATTCGCTCAATTGCATCAGGGTCGATTCCATACCCTAGCACACGGAGTCTAGAATCAATATTCTTGTGAGCCATCACATCTTCTTCGCCTGTTTGGAAATTGATGCACCTAACTCCGACACGTTCACCATCTTCTACTAATGGTTCACACCTCATACCACCTAGAATTTTGGCGGCTGAAACATCATCCCCCCGAGCCCTCATTTCAGCTCGACGCTCATCAGTGATCATCTGGACAACTTTTTGCATAACTGCAGATTTACCACTTCTGGGCAATCCAGTAATTCCTATTTTTGGATGAATGCCCATAGTTGAATCCCCTATCGTAAATACGAGTGAATTCACTATGGCGGTGCCGCAACTAATGAATCCTTTGTTCAAACCCTCAGAAATTTCCGGAGAACAGAACCTGAAATCCGTAAGCCGGAAATTATGCGAGTTGCTTTGCTACTGAAATTTCAAGTGGTGGCAATGGTAGCATTTCTAATTCGTAATTGTTGACATTATTATTTGCAGCCCAAGCTCGTGCCCAAGCATCCAATTTGTCACCATTTAGTAGATTACATAACCAATTTAATCCAGTATCCAAATCATCATGTTGGGAGGCCAAACGATCTGATACTTCTTCTGGTAGTTCAAGATGATTAACTGAATTTCCAAGAACGCAGCCCTTTGGTAAAACGACCCAACGAAGTCGGCGAGATTGTTGTGCATTTACAATTGCTTGACAAGCGAGACGTGGATGATTTGGTGCTTTAATCGGACCTTTCCATTGTGCTTGCTTTCTTTCAGAGGCTTCAACCTCAATTTTTGAATTGAAAACCGGATGATGCAACCAAACACCTTTTTCTTCATCATTTCTGAAATGAATACCTCGGATAAATGGAGTCCCACGACTCCCTTTCTTCCATGGTTTGATATCACTACTCCAAGTGGTTTGGTCTACTTCTCCTACTCGAACTCTTAATCGCTTTTCACCAGCCAGCCAATGGTGTGACTCTGCTAGGCGTGGTAATTCTGCTAAATCATCGATAACAGTTAGTAGGTTTTGGCGCTCGAAGCGGTCACGAGGTAATCGAGGAACCGACCATTCATTACGGCTCCATTGGCCCCAGCGAACACGATCCAACCCGAATCGAGGAACTGTTGGTAACAAGCCATTCTTTGAGCATAATTCATTGGCTTCAGCAGGTCCATGACAAATCAATTCCTCAGACATCCCATTTACTGTGATTCCTAAGACTAGAACACCTTGAGTGACTCCAGTGAAAAGTCGTGCCGACTCGGGGAATGTCCAGATGCTTGTCCATTCGTGCTTGTCAACTAAGAGACGGCGAAGTGGCGCACTACTTTGCTCACGTAGTAAACTATCTGGGACGATAAGACGAACCCGACCACTAGATTGTGTTAGTTGCAAACTTCGTTCTAGGAATAACCGGTATAGATTCACATTTCCACGAAGAGTACTGAAACGTAGACGACCATCTTTTTCGGTAAGATTTCGCAATTCTTCTCCTAATTCCTTACGAAGACGACTTCCTTCAACATGTCCACGGAAACGATCCTTGATACGTAGCCAAGGAGGATTACACATGAGTAATCGTGGGGCATCATCCCATAGCCAACTCCCTCTCAATGCATCCCCTACTCTAACAACATCCTGAAGAATTTCTTCTGCTTCACTCCTGTTAAGCAAACCAGGTTTGTCGTCATCTTTCAAAGAGACAAGGTTTGAGCGTATTGCTGCTAGTAATAACCGTCGCCTTGTGGCAACAGCTGCAACATCACAGACGTCGAGAAGTTGTAGAGATGAAAGCAATGTGCGGGTATCTTCTGATCGTTGTTCCAAAGGAATATTTCCAATTTTTTCTCCATGCCATTTTAGTAAACAGGATGGAAACAAACCTCCACCTACAGCAGGGTCGGCGAATGGAAGAGGAATCCCGGTCCGAGTTCGACGACCTTCTGCGATTTCCTTTTCAGCTTCTTCGTCAACTTCTTCGACATTCTCTGCCCGTTCTTTAGCCATCTTTGCTTCAATTTGAGCGCGGAACGCCGGCGGAAGTGCTGATAGATTCACATCAGTAGGAGCATCCTTAGTTGATTGAACAGGAGTATCGACTTTCAACTCTTCAGCAATAATTGCATCTGCTAGTCGAGTGGGTGTAGGGTGAGCCCCTCTTGGACTTCTACCATCGGCTTCAGCATCATGCCGACACAGCAGGTGATCCAACACGTGACCAGGATCGGTTAACAAACTCGCCGGAAGCGTTGGCCAATTTGAAGGAAGTTGACTAGCTTGAGGTAGACCCGTTCGAAGAGCTTCTTCCCAAGCATCCAACCAGATATTCATCTGTTCAATTCGATCCATACATTCGCGATCAAGCCTGGCATACCAGCCACTTACATTTCCACGCATTCTTTCCCCACCCGATTGCGGGCGAGGGCCTTCCCTCTTTCAATCCCTCGCTTGCGCACACGCACGTATGCGAGCGCGCTCGCGCGCGAGACATCACCGCAGTACAACGAAAATTACTTTTTTGAAATGAGTTTATCATCTCCTGGCAAAGTTACGCCAAGAATCCCTCTTCCTTTTGCCATCAACCGCCACCCATCTTCGACCCAAGCAGTCAAGGATTCTAGTTCATTGGAGGTGATTCCAGAGGCATTAGAAATTTTTTTGATAATATCAATTTCACTTTCATGATAATCACCATCAACCGCTGCAATGATTAGAGAATCACGAAGAGTTACCCGTAAAGCATCTTCAGAAATATTTTCCAATAAATCGTCAAGGTTCGGAGGTTCAACTAACCAAGGTCGCATTAATTCACGACGATTGGGCCGAATCATCGCTCTACCCATTGCTGCCTCAATGGCAGCACTTTCTTCCCGAACCAAATCTCCGTCTGCAGCAGCCACACAAATTAGAATGCCGACATAGGCGTCTCTCGACCGCTCATCTAGTAAATCAACGGCGTCAGGCAACACGCCGTTCACACTCATCCATCATTGAGAAGATCAAGCCCTTCTTGCATCCAATCATATCCACGCAACACCCACGCAAGGAGGAAGTCAACTGTTTCAATGGCTAAACCGACATGTTGTGCGATTGTATCTAAAACGGCCCTTTCATCAGCATCGACGTTGCCATCTGCCGCAGTCATAAGAGTTGCATCACGCAATGCCAAGCGTCCGGCGATGGGTCCAAGATCTGCTAGGCAACTTTCTAATGAGGGCGGATTTTTCAAGAAATTTCGGATTTCTTTGCGTTGATTAGGGGACAATAATGCAGTACCCAATCGTTGTTCAAAGACAGCCATTTCATCTATTGTGAGTTCATCATCGATGCGAGTTATCAGTGCCAATAATTTGGCATATGCGAAGCGCTCGGATTGAGGAAGTGTGTGTAGCGTGTCTGGGAGCATGAACTGGCGAAGCCACCTAGGGATGATGAACCCTACGCTAAGAATGGTGTGATAGTATTCTAATCATCAAGCGTTTCAACATCACTATCTTTCCCAGTTAATACACCACGTAGACGGGCATTATCGGTTTGTAGTGCATCGAATAGATCGTAATTGACACCGAGTTCTTTGGCTAAAACTCGCAGTGCATTGGAATCTTTTGGCAAACATTTGCCACCAAAACCACGATTGAGACCAAAAATTGGATCAAGATGACTTGAACCGATAGGTTGTGCTTGCTCAGCTGTAATAATATCTCGAACTGCATACCAATCTTCCCCCAAACCTTCACAAATGTCATACATTTGGTTTGCAAAAATAACTTTCACTGCATAAAATGTATTTTTAGTATATTTCACCAATTCTGCTTGGGTTGGCGTTACTTGATAGGTTTGTTCTCGCTTTAGTACACCTGCTTCACGATGCTGTTGGAATACCCGCTCTGCAACATCGGCATGGTGAGTTCCACAGACTAAAATATCTTGATTACCAAAATCTTCTAAATGTCGCCGCTCGACAAGGAATTCTGGGCTGTATGCAATTTTTAGATGAGGAAATTCTTCATGGTAGCGCTGTGTGGCACCAGGAACAACCGTACTTTTGATGACTGCTGTAAACCCATCAGGGAGATCATTGAGCACAGACTCAACAATCGAAAGGTTACAGGAACCATCATCTGACATTGGAGTAGGTACTGCGATGTAGGCCATATCAACGTGGCCAGTTACATCAGACAGTGAGGTACCGCGAACGGGGTCATGAATGAATAATTCATGAGCGTCTGCAAACCAATGTTCGATGGCACCCCCAACAATACCCGCTCCAATTATGCCAACCTTCATGATTAGTCCGAGAAGCCTTCACGTCAAAACACCTCTCCTCGAAATCCTATATTTTTGAATTGTTAATACCATACTTCATAGAGCAAATCCGCATAGAGTGGAGTAATGGTTAGGTGGCGTTTTTGGTCAAGGGTACCAAACACTCGCAAGGGCGATCAAAAAGAAGCCCGCCGTTTGTACAATTTGAAAGATTATGATTCAGCAGAGCCATATTTATTGAAATTAATTGCTCAGGACCCTGGTAACGAGTGGACTTTGGATGTATTCACAAGATTATTGATGAATACAAATAGACACCGTGATGCAATCCCTATTTTGGAGAAATTAATAGATTTCAGTGTCGATAGAGATGTGTATGAATTTCGATTGGCACGTTGCTTTGCTAAATTACTTGAATATGGAAGAGTGATTTCTATTTTGGAACGAATGGCTCGTGCCTCTACTATTCCTGGGGATGGCTGGGATTTATTGGAAAGCGCCGTTAGAAATTACCATGATTCAGAAAACGCAGATTACTTTTGGGAAAAATTAGCTGAAACAGGTACCTCGTCCCCACAAATTGATGTGCAAATGATTAGAATAGGTTTACAGAAAACCAATTTGGAAGATGTTGCAAAAAGAATCGAAAAAGTGACAGATTTAAACACAGAATTACCATTATCGGATAAATGGCGACTAAAACTCGCTGAGGTTTTAATCCAAGAGGGGGCAGCAGATATTGCGTTTGAAATAATAGCATCGGTCCCCCCTGAAACTCCAAATTACAATCGCTTTTTGATTAAGGTTAAACAAGCATTAGGTGAAGATGAGGATGCAATTTCTATTGCAAGAGAATCATTGGAATCCTCACCCGAACATGGCGTGATGTTTGCCGCCATTCGACTTTCTTGGGACTTAGGTCTGATGGAGGATGTAATTAATTTCACGAATAAAATTCTTCAAGATAAGCCCACACAGCGCCTAGCTCATAGATTTCGATTACGCGCTGAAGTGAAAATTGGCGATACGACTCGCATCAGAAGTGCAATAAAAAATTCACTTGAATTACTCCCGGACTTCGTTCATGCACATCGAGTAATGATTGATTTGGCTTTTAGTGAACTCAATGATTGGGACCTCGTTGTCCACCATTGCAATGAAATCCTCAAAATCGACTCAACAGATCGACGTGCCCGTTGCCATTTAATCCACTCATTACTAAATCTCAATTTGTTCGATGATGTATCGAATCAACTTGAAGAGACTACAAACATCCATCCTGAAGATGATGAAGTTGATTTAACAGCGGCACAAGCACATTGGAAAATGAACGATGGCATGCATATTGAATGCATCAATAAAATGCTAAAGAGACACAAACTAGAGCCCATATACAGTGCGGCTAACAATCAAAATATTTCTGTAGAAAATTTACGCTGCAATGCTCCTAAATCTGAATCACAAAATCAACCTCTGGTCAGCATCATCATGACAGTATATGGGCGGGACGAATATCTTG
>JASLKH010000011.1 GCA_030747675.1 Candidatus Thalassarchaeaceae archaeon
ACACAAGTGCCTGGACAATATTCCACAGTCTGAAAATATTCGAGTACTTCGAGAAATCACTGATTTTCAGTTGATTCGAATTAGTTGATTAATCTGAATAATAAGATTCACTCGGTATTTCTGGTTTCATACCCTTTCTCTGACGAATCTCTCCGACAACTTTCTCCATCAACATACGAGGTAATTCATCAAATCCACAGTTTTCACTGTTCCACACAGCACGACCTGGTGATGCTGCCCGAATATCGTTGGAAAATCCGAATGTCTCAGCCACTGGTACAGTTCCAATTACTGTGGTCGTTTCACCGTCAGCAGGCATATCTTCGATAACGCCTCGACGCTGTGTTACTTCTCTAGTTACGCCACCGAGCCAATCATTCGGAACGGATACGAACATTTTTTGCATAGGTTCCTGAATTGTTGTACCAGCACGCACCATTGCACCGCGCATTGCATTTCGCATTGCAGGAATAGTTTGTGCAGGACCTCGGTGGATAGCATCCTCGTGTAATTTTGCATCTGTTAGTCTGACTAGCATACCCATTGCTGGTTCCCCAGCTAAAGGACCTGATTTGCAAACTTCATTGAATCCCTCAATGAGGAGTTCACGTGTTTCGTGCAATCCCTGAATTCCCTTTGTACCATTGATGAATACATTGGTACCATTAATTGCATATCCTTTTCTCATCATATCCTTTTCCATTCCCAAAGCAGCAAATTGGTCCCCAATTTCTTTTTGATCTTTGTTTCGAATTGTTCCATCTCGGAAATCTCCTGCCCGCAATGCATCGATTACATTTTGTGGCAACATTTCAACTTCGATGTAGAATCTGTTGTGACGATTTGGGGATTTCCCTTCAAACGGTCGCCCAACATTGTTCCCATTAATGGCTTCACGATACACAACAATTGGTTCACTGACCTTAACCTTGATATTCTGTTCTTCTTCAATTCGGTATGTTGTGATTTCAAGGTGTAATTCGCCCATTCCAGCCAATAAGGCTTCACCAGTTTCCTGGTTGGTAGTAACTTGTAATGACGCATCTGCCTTAGCAAGGCTGCGCAAAGCATCAATGAATTTTGGTAAATCTTTCATTGATTGCGGCTCAACCGCTACGGTAACTACTGGTTCCGAATAATGACGAATTGCTTCATAAGGAATTAATTCTTTATCCGAAGTCACTGTTACACCTGCTGCCGCTGAACGGATTCCAGTTATCGCTGCAATATTTCCTGCTACAACCTTTGGTACTGCAATACGGTCACCACCTACCATCATACTGACTTGTTGCACGCGCTCGGCTTTACTTGCTCCAAGGGCCCATACCGTTTCACCATGGTTAATTGAACCTGAATACAGCCTACCTACTGCCACTTCTCCTGCATGTGGATCCATCCAAATCTTCGTTATCATCATGGCTAATGGACCATCTGAATCACAAGTAAGCATAGATTTACCAGCAGGTGATTCTAAATCACCTGTCCAGATATTTGGAATTCGGTACTTTTGAGCCTCAACAGGGTCTGGTAATTTTGTTACTGCCATGTCCAGCAATACCTCGTGGACTGGTGCCTTCTTTGCAAGAGTTTTCTGGTCTTCATTATGGCAATAATCGAAAATATCCTTAAAGGAAATTCCAGACTTTTGCATGTAAGGTACAGTAATTCCCCAATTGTGGTACGCGGAACCAAATGCTACAGTACCATCTGCAACTCCTACTTGCCATGATTTCTGGAATTCAGGAGGTGCGAATTGCCGAATTAATTTGTTAACTTGTGCAATAGTCCCCATAAAACGAGACTGCATATCTTCAGGTGTAACTTGCAATTCGTTAATTAATCGATCAACTTTGTTGATGAATAGAACCGGCTTTACCTTTTCCTTCAAGGCTTGGCGGACAACGGTTTCAGTCTGTGGCATTGGTCCTTCAACTGCACATGCAAGAATAAAGCAACCATCAACTGCACGCATGGCTCGAGTTACGTCGCCACCAAAGTCAACGTGACCTGGTGTGTCAATTAGATTGATTAGATAATCTGTACCTTCAACACCGTGTACCATCGAAGCTGATGCCGCGTTGATGGTAATCCCACGTGCTGACTCTTGCTCATCGAAATCCAATACTCGTGACTTACCAGCTAAATCTTCGGACATCATTCCTGCGCCCGCAATTAGATTGTCTGATAGAGTAGTTTTACCATGATCAATGTGAGCAGCAATGCAAAGATTGCGAATCTGGTCGCGAATGTGCATCACTTCAGTTGCCTTTGCAATGTTGTCTTCTTTACGTCCCATTAGAACACCTAGTGGCCCGGCGACCTAACCTTGGTTCATAAAGGCGCCTGTGTGGTCGAAGAGAGGCAATAACAGAAGACTTGCTAATCACGTCACTGCGATGATATATTTCATCAACATTTGACTTGCAAGAAATCTGAATGACCGAAGTCAAATCAGCGTGCAGAAGATGCTATTCGTTGAACTTCTTCCTTCTTCGCAACAGCAAATGATGCAACGTCTCCATCCTTGGCCTTCATCAATTCATTGATTATACCATCTTTGAGAGTTCGAGTGGTCTTGAATGTAGCTGAAATACTACCCTTGCACAAATTACGGAGGGACACATCAAGTCGACGGCTTGGAGCGCTATCAACTGCTTTCGGTTGGGATACTGCTCCAAATTTAATTCGAGTTATTTCCTCCATTGGAGCTGCTTGAGTAATCGCATCAACTAAAACTTGTAATGGATTTTCCCCAGTTCGATCGTGGATGACATCGAGGGCTTGTTCGAATGACTTTGCCGCATATTGTTTTTTACCACCATTTCTACCGTCTCTCATTAGACCATTGATGAATCTCTCAACAACACTTAGTTTTGATTTCCCCATCCATGCATTTGCGTGGCGTCCACCACTGTGTGGCGTCCCTACTGTTTTCAAATTCACATATGGGGCAAGACCTGGGTCTTCGCAAGTCACTTCAGAAGCATCCCACTTCCCGAATACAAGCGTACCAATTCCTGCAATCGGTGATGAGTCTACCTCATCTACCTCAACAGATTCGGATTCTGGTGTTTCATTAGTATCCTCATCACTCATTGAATCACCTCAGCGTACTGGCTTCTCTTTGCGGCCACGGACCATTTCGTCTAATGAAACACCGTTGACTTGGATAACTTTGTAACGGATTCCTGGAATGTCTCCGTACGAACGACCCATTCTACCACCGATTCCTTCGACCATGACTTCGTCGTGTTCATCGATAAAATTAATTGCACCATCGCCCGGAGCGAACGCGGTAAGTTTGTTACCACTGCGAATTAGACTAACTTTGACACCCTTTCGAATACCTGAATTTGGTTGCTTTGCCTCGACACCGATTTTCTCAACAACGATTCCTTTTGCTTGAGAACTGCCTTGTAGTGGGTCATGCTTCAGCACTCCACCTTGGCGACGCTTGTCCTGTCGCTTCTTGAATCCACGGTCTTTCCAGCGAAATTTCAGACGGTCCCGCTTCATCTTCGGACCTGAGAATAGACCACGACCCATCTGAGTACCTCTCCTTGGAGCATTCCGGCGACCGACCTCCCGTATATGAGCATGACGGATGGCATTGCGCTTACGTATTACGATTTTAGGAACCTGAAATACGCAATGATATCATAGGGCGTTCGTACCCGCCCCACCATGGCTTTCCGAGACCATCTTGATTCAGTTCCCCGTGTTTCTGATGAAATATCTTGTATTCACGGTATTCTGGAGCACTCAAATGCTGTAGAACATGCGCCATTCGTCGCCACTTCAATTTTGGAAGCACCTAGTCATTCAGTTGCTGCGAACATACTTTCTCGAGATCGGCTTTGTGCTGTTTTAGGCATCAATCCAGGCGAACTGATTGATATTTTGGGTGAGGCGATGGATAATCGGTCTGATCCTTCAATAGTTGAAAATGGGCCGGTTTTTGATTGTAAACAGTCTGCCCCTATGTTAACAAAATTACCCATCCCATGGCATTACCCTAACGATCGGGGGCGCTATATGTCGGCAAGTATCGTAATTGCTGAATATGGTGGCCAGCGTAATGTTTCATTCCACCGACAATTTGTGCGAGATGATGGACATGTTGTCGCTAGACTTGTGCCGAGGCACCTTCGAACAATGGTTGACACAGCACGGAACGCTGGGGAGGAAATACCCATTGCAATTGTCAATGGTGCCGACCCTGTTGTATTGCTGGCAGCAGCCATGTCTTTCAACGAGGCAATTGATGAACTAACAGTCGCATCTTCATTGCATGAGAAATTCTACGGGCGGCCCCTCGAACTTGTGAAGTTGCCTAATGGGATTGTTGTCCCCGCTGACTCTGAATATGCAATGTCTGCTTTCATTACATGCGATGATGATTTGGAAGCCCCGTATGTTGATATTACTGGAACTTTAGATGATGAAAGAATGGAACCCGTTTTCCGTATCACTGAGATTTATCACAGAAAGAACCCAATCTTTCACGCCCTAATTCCTGCACTGTCGGAACACATCACTTTGATGGGATTGCCACGAGCGCCAACCATCAAATCAGCTGTATCAGAAGTTGTCGAATGCCATGATGTTCACATGACAGTTGGAGGCTGTGGCTGGCTTTCATCAGTCATCAGCATCACACCTAAGAACCCTGATGATGGTAAAAAAGCAATTCATGCTGCTTTCAATGGTCACAAATCCATGAAAATGGTTACCGTTGTCAATCAAGACATAGATGTTGCAAATTCAGCACGTGTTGAATGGGCATTAATGACTAGGTGGCAACCCGATGTTGACACAGTAATTCTTTCGAAGCAAAAAGGAAGCAGTTTGGACCCGTCGCGTGGTGACGATGGTTTGACAGCAAAAATCGGTTATGATGCGACTCTGGACCCAAATTCAGACCCTGGTCCATTTACTTCAGTCTTGTAATGCGAAGACTTGAGTTATATGCTCCCAACGCAGTAGCATGGCGGAGGGACTTGCAGGTCAGTTGCAGCACCCTCGAAGAAGCCTTGGCGATAGACATCGTGCCCAAGCAAGTAAATTTCTTCGATTGGCAAAAGATGATCCGCTCCGCCAGGTTGAAAATGTTAATTGGGCAGAGCAAAGTGCACGACAGTCACTACTATTTGATTTTACAAATGAGGAAAATTGGAATGTTTTAGCTGAAATCAAGACAATTAAGAATGATGAAATCGGTCTTCGTGCTTTACTTTCTGATTTGTTTTCTGTACTAGGTCGTGATCCTGAGCAAATACAGCAATTATCTGAGATACCAATTTTGGAAATGGGGCTCGAACTTGTTACAGCCACCTTGAATCGAGATTCGCTTGATGCAGAGATATGGGCGACGAACCTTACTGATAGTAAATTCAACGAATTTGTAGAGAGGTTTTCAATCCTTGACCTAAGTGATCCGCGTTGTAATGTTCTGTTCAGTCGAAGGTTGCAGCAAATTTGGAAATCAAAAGGCGATGAAGTTTGTATTCCTTTAGCCCGAATTATATTAGCACAAAGGCCACAGAATTTTGAGATGTGGACTGATTTAGGGCGAGTACATGAACGGAACTCATCATACGACAATGCATGGTTTTGTTACGACCAAGCTCAAAACCATGCACCTCATTCCAAAGTCAGAGACCAGTTCAAAAATCGCATGCAAGAGCGACTTGACTCCGGTCGTCAAATCCCTTGGTCATCTCCATCAGTAAATGCACGCGATGAATTCTTGACTAGGATGGAAGAATTAGCACTGAATGTTAGTGCCCAACCTGAACCAGTGGTTGTGGTTGAGATACTTGAAGAAGGTGTTGAAATCAATGCCGAAGAGGATGAACTGATTTCTGTTATCAATTCTGGTAATCACTCAGCCGCATTCTTCCTTGCGAGACGTTTAGTTTCCAGGGGGGAATCTTGGGCAGAACCCTATCTCGAAAAAGCGAAAATACTGCTAGAAGGTAGTGATGAAGTCAACATCCCTTGAGGGTTATTATGATTGAATGGGTTGTCATTTGGGTCACGTCTAACAGTGTGCCACCTGCCAAATTCTCAAGTGGAGATGCTTGTTGGTTAATGGTCAGGCATAAACAACGAGGGTGGGAATTACCCGGAGGGAGCCTTGAGGTAAATGAAACTGTGGAAGCTGCTGTACATCGTGAATTATTTGAGGAAACAGGGTTAGTTGGGGAAATACAGGCAATCTCTGACAATTGTTTGGACGGTGGTTTTCTCGCTTGGGTAGTTGTTGACAAGAATCCTTCTTCCGAATTTTGGAAATCACATGATGCTTCTATTGAGGAAGTAGGGTGGTGGATGGAACTGCCCGAATCGCCCCATTGGGGGGTTGATGAAATAGCGAAATGTGCCGACTATTGGTACCTTTTCAACAATTCTTGATCTTGGATACCATCTGTGTTAAATTCCACACCCAACATATCTGCGGTGTCCGCTAGTACATGCAAATCAGGCCTATTCAAACCGCTGCGGTTTTCTAAATTGTCGCATATCCAATTATAGGCACTTTTTACATCTGAAAGATTGACTACTGGTTCTGTAATTTTTTCCTGATGGGAGCGAGGTGTAGAATTCTCCACAACTGTATCCATCAGAGGTGCAGATGATTCAACGAAAGCCAATCCCAAGTCCAACCACTGTAACCCTGATTCTACGGCTAAATCCATTAAACCTGTATGTTGGAATCCATGAAATGAAATCCACATATTGCGGAGGGCATTCATCATCTGACCAATTTCCACATAAATATCTGCAGCCATCCGTCTGGACATTGCAATAGTTTCAATCTGATGCGGGCCATGCCTCGAAATAGATGAGTGGATTGCAAGCGACATGCCCCATTCGTTGCGCGCGCGATGCCATTCAGCCATGTTCAAGCAGGCTATTCCATGCCAAGGATGCCCTTCTTCTAAGGCTGAAAAACGTTCCATGGCCCATTTCAAATCTGTGCCGGCAATCTCATTCTCGTCAAGGGTTGAACGCAATACCCCCCATTCCATCCGGATTCTTGCCTCAAGGATATGATCACGTGATGATGAATTCCTACTATAAGTAAGTGCATTCGCCAAATGAGTTTGGGCGGCTTCTGCATCATTTCCAAGTTGCGCCCTACGAAAATTTAGTATTTCATTTTCCGCGGTTGATAAATTCGGTACTAAATACTCGATTAAATCTTGAATGTCTTCTGATAATGCCGATTCAGCAACGCGAAGATAATCATGGGGGCCAGATAATCTACTCTCAATTGACTCATTATTCAACCAACTATGTATTATTGAACGGGGATCTAAATACATTCAAACACCTTGATTTTCCATCAACAAGGATATGAATCCGGAGGTTGCATCGACAATGTCAATTGCCCCGGACCATCCAGCAGCCCCAGCATGCCCGCCGCCTTCTCCGCCACTTCTATCCATCATTTTTTCCATCAATTTGCCCAGATGAAGGCCATGGTTTGTTGTACTCTTACTCGCTCTTGCAGTCAATCGAGTTTCACCCAATACTTTTCGTGCGACTAGGCTGATGTCAGCACCTGCTGAAATAAGGGAGCGTGCAACTATTCCTTCATTCGTTCCAGCTTTCGTATGTGAAAGAAACCATTTGCCTACATCTAATGTCTCTACTCTTGACAATGCTTTTGCTATTGCAACTTTTTGGGAGTGATTTAATTCAACTGATTCCATTTCTTCAATAAGGGCACCATAATCAAGTCCCGATTTCATAACTAATCTTCCTGCGGAACTCAAACTATCCCCATTCGAGTGACGGAATCTACCTGTATCTGTTATGATTCCTGAAAGCAGCAATTTGGAGGTTTCATAGTCAAGAGATGATTCTGCATACTTTTCGGCCCAGCATTGAATAATTTCACATGTTGAACTTGTTTCCCAAACTATGCGTAGGTCTTCTTTCTTAATCTCAAAATCGTCACCTGCACTGTGATGATCAATGATACACTTTGGCACATCAGGTAATTCGAACCCTACTTGGCTTGTACTTGCTGCATCGACAATGACAACACCGCCTAATTCTCTCGGCCACATTAAATGGTTTACATCCATTACTGTAAAATCCGATTTTGTGCTTCGCAAAATAGTCTTGGCTATTGTGCTAATGTGTAAACCACATGCTCTAGATTTTGGACCGAGTATTCTCGATAATGCACATGCTGATCCAATAGTGTCCATATCTCCATTTTTGTGTGATATTATTGCGACTGCTCCACGTTTTAGAGCATCCCTAATCCAATTATTGAACGCGAAAATATCATCTTCGCGATCATTTTCCATTAACACACCTCATGCAGATTCAAATTCTTTTACCGCTGATTCATAAGATGTTCTTAATTCATTTTCGCGTTGCTGTAATGTTTCAACATGCGTGCTTAAATGCTGATTTGTTTCATTGAGTTCATCGGTCAATTTCTGCATATCTGCAACCTCAACCAATAGCGGCCCTACCTGTTGGTAAACTGGGCGTTCAATATCTTGTGAAGATAAGTACTCCATTGTGCCTTGAATTTCCCTTAATTGTGATTGTAAAGTTGCGACCTGCTGGGATACCATTTGTAATTCCTGAACTATATTTTCCAATGATTTTTCCATATTATCACCTAACTTTCTAAATTATCTAGTACTTCAAAGGCTGCAAAAAGTGACCGCATTATTGAATTGTATCTTGCCCGCAAATCACTAGCTGATTTACCAACTAATTGGACAATAAGGCGATTGTTAACAATTGAGGATGCTGCTTCTTCGCATTCAATACTGGCCTGAAGAGCAGAGGTGTTTGTAGAACCTTCGAGTTCCAAAGTCATTGACCAAGGTTCACTCTTCTTCATCTGCACGTCCATCCGCCTCCGCTTGGGCGCGTTCGTACTCTACTGCTTTCTGTGATGCTATTACTGCCATATCAGTAGCACTCGCACCATCTAATCCACGACGGATGATTCTGTTATTAGCATCTGTTGCTCGGGTGAATGGTTCCCACACACCACCTGCAAAAGTGTGTCCACACTTTTTACAGCCCCAAATACCAGAGGCTTGGCGTTTCACCTTAGGGTATTGACAAACAGGGCATGTGTATGATCGCTTAACTTTGGAAATTGCTTTGCCGGCTCGTCGCCTCACACTGACACCGTATCGGCTACCAAAACGTGCTGTTGCTCCTGTTTTTTGTGTTCTCTTACTCATTTTCAACCCTCCAAATTACTCACAATATTACGAAGATCAACACAGCGAGATTGAGCTATTGACATTATCTCGTCAAACTCCTTCGCGGTGAACACTCCTCTTAGACCCTTTTGCAGAGAATGAACATGGCCTTCATCACCTAAGGTGATATGGATTCTTTCATCCCCGCCCAATTCTTCTCTCTTTGTAGCATCGTAGACGTAACGACCTCCCACCTTATGGAATGAACACATAGTTGGTGTACCTTTGACTGGCAAGGGATAATCTTCCCCTACATCAAATCGTTCAGCAGGCACAATAGCCGTTCTCAAGGCAGCAATTGCTGCAAGGGCGAAGGCGTCGAACAAGTTTCCATCATCACTGATTGCGAATAAATCAAGGATTACTTGCCAAGCTTTTTCACCCGGTAAAATGCACAACTCATTTGTGTCAATACATCCGGATTCACGAATACCTCTGTCAACGACACGTCCCATTTCTATGCTTGCTTCAGAAGGGGGGCCTGGTTCCCAATTGGGCCCGCAAACCGGACGGATTTCCGCACTTGTCATCAAACCACCCTGTGTAGGTCGATCAGGATAAGGAGTCATTATCTGGAATTTTACTCCAGCTAAAACAATTGTATCCCCCATTCTGACTCGGCATGAACCTTCAGCATTTTCAAGGCAATTCACTTCAATTTCTATGTCGCGGCCCTTGTACTGTTCTCTACCATCTAGACGTGAATCTTCCGCAGCCAGTGCAGATAGACTTTCACGAAGTAAACTAGGAACTATTGGAATGGCCATTAACAATCACCTCCATAGCGCTTTTGAAGAGCTTCAATCATGATTGCATGCACCTCATGTGCTGCCTTGATATTGTAATCCCAAGCCTGCTGGAATTCTTCCATACTCAAATCACCATCCATCTGTAAGAACACTAACTCATCAGTCATTGGAAGAATTCCCATCGGTAAATCAGCCTCACCATAATTGTCCTCTGGTTTGTTCAAATCCATTAGGACAATACCATTACATTTTCCGGCTGCAACGCTTACGACCATGTCAGACATGGGAATTCCTGCATCAGCAAGTGCAACACTTGCAGCTGTAATTCCACAGCAACGTGTACCAGCCTCAGCACAGATAATTTCAATTTCTACTCGTATCTTACTCCTAGGATATAACTCCAAATCCACCACACTTTCTAGTGCGTCTCGAGTCACCTTACTAATTTCACGACTTCGTCGATTAAATCCAGGCCGTATACGGTCTGAAGTACTGAATGGCGCCATGTTATAGCGCACATCAAGGATTGCTCGATCTTGTCTCTGTATCTTACGTGGATGTGCTTCCATGGGGCCATAAACTGCCGCTATAGCCTCATTTTTACCCCACTTAATGTAGGCACTTCCATCTGCCACAGGGATTACCCCGCACTCAATTTCAACTGGACGCATTTCATCGGCTTTTCGACCGTCTTCACGGATGCCATTTTCGTCCATACATTGGTAATCATCATATCCCATTTTCTCACTTCCTTAACTTTCACTCACTCATCCACTAGGGCTTCAACTCGCCCAGCCAAACCAGGTAAATGCGCGGTTTCACTGATGACTTTCAGGGCGTTTCTTACGCCATGCATTCCATCATTCTCACCGTCAAGCCATACACGGCCGTTTTGACCAACGACTATTCTGCATTCACCAAGACTCTTCAAATTCTGTAACATAATGCCACCTTTCCCGATGACTTTTGGAATAATATGTGGAGGAATTTCTTCAATGAGGCCTGACTTCAACTTGCGTAGCCCCATCCCTTTCATTGTAGCAACTGCCGAGTGGGTCTCGTCTACTTCTTGGATTCTACACAAAACTGCATCTCCAACATCGAGGTGTTCTCGGACCGCTCCGAATTCAACCTTCCAAGGTGCCAAACTCATCGGAAGTATTGCGTTAAACGAGGCCCCGATATCGAGAAACCAAATATTGTTCGTCATACCTTCGACCAAGCCAACAACAAGGTCACCTGAACGAGGCACATATCGACTGCTCAAAGGTTCGATGGAAATTGTTTTCCCATTTTTTGTTAAAGTTCCAATTCGCATGGCAACCAATTCACCGTCGATACGGCGAATGCCATGTCCAAGATTTGCGCCTTCTTGCGCACTGATGCGCTCGCCAGGATAGACGAGGCGCACAGCACCCGAGTCGTGCTCGGTAGGTGTGCTGTCTCCACTCATACGTATTCTCTCCGAGCCGGCCGACCCTCCACCCCTCTTTAACGGTGCCCACCCCGTAGGGGTGTGATTAATGCTCAATTTAGTTCCTTCACAACCGTGTTAGAATCTCTTTTTGCGACTTTAGAGAGGTATTCGCCTTTCATACCTGCAGGTATCTCTACTACGAATGCCCAATCGCCATTTTCCAGCCATTCCTCTTTTATGACATCGCTGCGAACTTCACGGTGTACTGCACCATAAGCGGAACCTGATACACGGAATGCCAGCTTGATGGTTTGAAACGATAAGGGTATCACTGGACGCAATACTTTGATTGCTTCTTTTATCTGCCGCTCAACGCTAAGGAAAGGATCTGGGTTCCAGCGTAATTCATCAAGTGCTAATTCAACTCTGGTAACAGGATGTGGTGCTTTAGTGCGCGGGTCTATAGCAGTTCTAGAAATTTCACTAATTATTTGTGCGCGTTTATCTGCAATCATCTGACGACGCTGGATAGTTGTTAATTGAATATCCCCCTCATGCAATATTTTTGATACACATTCAATCAATTCAGTGGTCCCAAATGTAGAAACCAATTTCTCCTCAGTTGGACGTTCCCCTCCACGGGCGTCATGCCAAACTTCCTCTGTAGCAAGCAAATGATCCATAGGAACAGATTTTGCGTCTGATTTCCATTGTTCAACTAATTCTGGATCCACTAGAATTTCGTAGCGCTTACCGCCCTTTTCCAGTCGGGCCACCACAGCATCGTCGAGACTAACCATGATAGTCACACACCCGCGCGGAACTTAGCGGTTGGGATGTTAATCATAAGCAGGCTTGAGTTTTTCTATTTGAGCAATGGTCTCAGCACGATCCAATACTCGGTAACCTGATCCATCAATTACGGCTATTTCCACGGCATCCTTGTTTAACTCGGCCTCTAATGATTCTCTGAGCGCCTCCAACCCCATTTTTATGGATGCATTTTGTGTCAAATTGGCCTTCCAATTCTTTTCGAAATACTCAATCACTGTTGCACGACCCTTTCCAATTGCACCTGCATGATATGACTGATAAGCACCAGATGGATCTGTTTCGTAGAGATGCAATCCATTATCATCAACACCTGCAATCAATAAGGCTGTTCCAAACGGTCGAGAACCTCCGTACTGAGTGAAAGATTGCTTGAAATCACAAATTCTCTTTGCCATTGTGTCGACAGGGATACTAGCACTGTAGGTAATCCGATTTACCTGGCATTGTACACGAGCTCTTTCAACTAATTGCCGAGCATCTGCAACTAAGCCAGATGTTGCAAAACCAATATGATCATCGATTTTGTAAACTTTCTCAATTGACTCAGGGATAATTAATCGGCTAGAAATTCGCTTATCAACAACGAGAATGACGCCGTCCCGGAATTTCAGTCCTGCAGTTGTGGTTCCTCTTTTGACAGATTCCCGCGCATATTCGACTTGAAACAGTCGTCCATCGGGGCTGAATGTTGTAATTCCGTGATCATATCCTCGTCCACTAGGCTGCATGTGTATCAAATCCCGACTGCCGAAGGTCCCCTATGAACCTTCGTTGTTTGACCTGTCGCATCTCGGAGGTTATTGAATTGTGCAGATGCTGCACCTCCGTCTAATCTATCGTCCTAAAGCACTTCGACATTTCGTGCGTGTACTTATTTTAGGCTCTGGTGGCAAGGATTCATCCTATGCAATTTGGTGGGCAATGCTAAGGGGTTGGGATGTGGCAGGTATAGTCACAGTCCAAATTACTGGAAGTGACTCGATGACGTTTCAGCTCCCAACAACTTCAATCGCTGGCTTGCAAGCCGCTAGTGCAAAGATACCATGGCTGCCAATACCAATTACAGGAAACCCTGATTCAGAAATGGGTGACTTGAAAAATGCGCTTGAAGGCATCATACAAGGCAGTAGTAAACAGCGATCTGAAATATGGTCTAGCTCGGAGAAAAGTGAGGCGATGTGGCCTGAAACTTGGCCATGGCCAGATGATTTGAACAGACTGAGACCTCGTGAACCGATTGATGCCATTGTTGTCGGAGCCCTTCGCAGTGATTATCAAAAAACTCGAGTTGAAAGAATGTGTCAAGAATTGGGCGTCATATCATACACACCGATATGGCACAATGATTCGCATCAGCACATGGTTGACTTAATTGAGCATGGATTTTCGATTATGATGACATCAATTACAACAGATGGCCTTGGCAAAGAATGGGTTGGAAAAATATTGACTGATGAAAGTTTTCGGAAATTGTCGAAATTGGCTGACGATTTTCGCTTTAATGTCGATGGCGAAGGTGGTGAATATGAAACTGCAGTTTTATCTGCACCTTGGATGGATCGTGAAATTGCGACCAAATTCACCGCTCATTGGACAGGAATGCGCGGTTGGGCTGACATTTGGTCAGCCGAACTGATTTAGCGCCCCTGAATGTGCATTCGGTATACTCAAACACCTAAGCCCAATCCCGCAACCAAGGTGAAGGTATGCCAGTTAGTCCACTCGATTACCGCTATGGCCGAGAACCCATCAAATTAGTGTGGAGTCAAGAAGGGCGTCATGCTCGTCAACTGGAAGTTGAACGTGCATTGATTTGGGCACATAACCAGCTTGGGCGCGTATCTGATGAAGATTATGCCGTAGTTGCTGCAATATCAAATTCAGAATCAGTCACAAAAGAACGTGTTGATGAAATTGAGGCCGAAACAAGACACGATATTATGGCACTCACCAAAGCTATGGCGGAAGCTGCTGGAGAAGCTGGTTGGTGTATCCACCTTGGTGCCACTAGCAATGATATTGTCGATACCGCAGTTGGGCTACAAATTTTGGATAGTGTTGCCATCCATCGAGAGATACTTCAAACATTGATTTCTACCCTTGCAGATTTGGCCGAACGTGAAAGAGATACTGTCATGCTAGGTAGAACTCATGGCCAAGCTGCTGTACCAATTACGTTTGGACTGAAAATTGCTGTTTTCCTCGATGAGTTTAGGCGTCATTTAGTTCGACTTGATGAAATGAAAGATCGTGTCTGCGTAGGTAAATTCCTTGGAGCCGTTGGAACTGGTGCTGCACAAGGAAAGGATGCTAGGGAATTACAAGAATTAATTCTCACCCATCTTCATTTAACGGTCCCGTTAGTGACAACTCAAGTTGTGGGTAGAGATCGATATATCGAATGGGTTTCTTGGATGGCAAACGTTGCTACATCTGTTGAAAAGTTACTTCAAGAAATTCGAAATCTACAACGCAGTGAAATTGCTGAAGTTGGAGAATGGTTTGATGCTGAAAAACAAGTTGGAAGCAGTACTATGGCACACAAAAGAAATCCTATCACAGCTGAAAATGCGTGCGGCCTTGCTAGAATAGTGCGCTCATTTATCATTCCATCATATGAAAATGCGCTATTATGGCATGAGCGTGATTTAGCAAATTCAAGCGCAGAGAGATTTACTCTTTCCCATTCTGCAATTCTACTGGATGATATACTCGCAAAGTGTAATCGAGTCATGTCGAAATGTGTTGTAGATTCAGCGCGTATGCGGCAAAATATTGACTCGCAGCAGGGTTTAGTTATGGCAGAGAAAGTTATGATTGAATTGGTTGATGCAGGATTCCCTCGCGACCATGCGCACGAAATACTTCGTGCCGCCTCTATGACTGCAACATCTACTGGTCAAGATTTAAGAAATGTCTGCGAAGATATATCAGAAATTACTGAGAAATTTTCACCCACAGAATTAGACTCGATGTTTGATCCAAACAATCATGTCGGAGTTTCTGCGGAATTAGTTGACGAATCTGTAAGTCTAGCTCGATCATCCCTGACTTGAGGGCGTTGTGCGAAACTAAGGGAATGAACTAAGTTTGGCCCTGGGTTCATCTTGTCAGTATGTGCCCACTTTAAGCTATGAGACTAAGGGCAAACAAAATGGCCCCAGTAATTGCTGCAAATCCAAAAAGAATTACAATCATCGCATGAGGGCCAAATTGATTAGTGTCATTGAACGCGACTTTGAAAATTCCACCACTTTTCGTGATACCTTGTAGTAACCCCACGTCATCAGGTTGCTCATCAAAATAGGGCGCAGGGTGGCGTGGGAGGCGTTCCGATTTCAAGATTGCATCCTTAGCCATGTTACCCGACTAGGGGTCTGGTGTTTATCCATTACGTTGATTATTCTAGCCACATCCATAAGAACCGCGAGCATTAGCGAGAGATATGCCTCAATTACCAACCGTCAATGGGTGCATCCATCTTTCAGTTGAAGCCGGGTGTGGCGGGACTACTTTTGCGCTTCAAATAGCAAGAGATAAGCTTGCAAATGGTGAACATGTTGTTTGGGTTTGTAATGAAATTCCTGATGGATTGAGAATGTCCCAAATTTATGCGGATGTGTCTCCTGTGGCAGTTTCGAAATTACATATGGCCGCTGTAGGGGACAATGTCATCCAAGGTATTTCTTCAGCCCAGCGGCTGATCCCAGTCCTACAATCACTAGGTCTGATAGTTGTTGATGACTGGGCTCCAAAATCTGGACGTGTTTCAACAGAAGTTTCTGCCAATATTAGAGAATTAATTGAAAATGCATCGGTAAAAAATACACCATTATTACTTATTTCAGCAGCCTATGAGGATGCCTCTGGGGAAACAGGATGGAAAGCGAGAGGTGACATTGATGTCTCTACTTGGTTTTTGCACAAATCACAAGATGGTATCTCAAAAAGAGAATTATTTCATGGAGATTCGATCTCAATTTACGACTTGCTTGAAGAAGGTTTTATTCTTCGTAAGTAAATCCCTGAGTTTCTGCTGACTTTTCCAAAAGGTCTTGCATTTGATCCAATGCATCGTCATCAGGTTCGTCGAATTGAGATGGATTAAGAGCGGCTCCCGATAGCTCGTCTTCACCTGCAATCTTTGGTTTCTCTTCACTGGAGGAAATATTACGATTGCGTAATTTCCAGATGTAATAGAACATAATCAACGAGGTCGAAATTAAAACTACAGTTCCAATTTGAGTTTGGTCCATATCCTGACGGATGCACCTGAGTATTCAGACCTTTTCCCGAGAAATTGGTTTAGATAAGTGTCTACGATACTGTGGTGGAGATTCAACCCAGTCACTACTTAGACTGTCTGAT
>JASLKH010000012.1 GCA_030747675.1 Candidatus Thalassarchaeaceae archaeon
GGGGGCGCTGGGCGAATTGCTTCCGAGTGTAGCATAGCCTGGCCAATGCACCTGACTGTAGACGTGAATAACACGGTTGTAGTAAAGGCAGCCATCAGGGAATCGCTGGTTCAAATCCGGCCACTCGGACCATTTACTAACTATTTTGCTCAGTCAATTAATTGAAATACTGATGTTGAGAGGCGATGTCATGGACGCACAAACCTACTATGAATCATTAACTGCTCAAGGGTACTCTTCTGACCAAGCTCAGCAATATACAACTCAGCATTATCCTGGCTTTACAGCAGCGGCACCAGTCATGGCAGAACCACAAATGCAGGCCGCTCCAACTCAAATGATGGTTGGTGACGTTAGTGGTATGGAACAACCCATGCAACCAATGTCTGCTCCTGAACCAGGTGGTAAGAAAGGGTGGAGAATTGCAAATGGTATCTTTGGCCTAATCTTTTCATTGATGATGCTTGGATATTCATTTTGGATTAAAACAATGGTTGATGAAGTTGGTAAAGAACTTGAGAAAGAAATTGAGAACTCTAATGCTATCGAACAAGCTATTGCTGCTGATTTGATAGATCAAACTAGAGACCTTATCTCGACACTTTCCACCCTTTACACAGTTCTTACATTACTGGCTGTAGTCATGCTAGTAATGTCAATTTTACAATTTTTGAACAAACCTTGGGGCGCTAAAGCATTGCTCGGTTCAGTGGGCCTTTTCCTTGTTGTTTTACTCGCCACTTCAGCCTATGAGTATTCAGCCTTCAATGATTTAATTGATGAAGTAAATGAATGGGAATTTGATGAAGATGAAAAAGCTGAAAACATTCCAATTGGAATGACACCAGCATCATTTGGTGCCTATTGCGCATTGCCTTGTTTCTTTATGTTCTCATTATTTGCCTTCTTAGGTAGATCAAAAGGCGAACCTGTGACTATGAGCCCAATGATGCCCTAATGTGTCAAAATCCGCTTATCAATTGTTTCAAGTAGTAATGCAGGGTTTGACTCACCATGGATGCGAATACGTACTATCAATCGTTGGTCGACCAAGGCTACCCTGCTGATCAGGCTCAGCAGTACACCTCTCAGCATTATCCCGGTTTTGGAAGCGCACCTCAATCCGCCCCAATGGCCGCTCCAATGACGCCATCTCAAATGATGGTTGGTAATGTAAGCAATATGCAACAACCAACCAATTATGCCATGATGCCAATGGGGACGATCGAGAAAACCACTTGGGTTTCACCATGGGTTGCTGTAGGTGTAATTTTTCTTATGATGTTCATGCCCTTCATTGATGTTGGGCTTGGCATTGAATTCACTGGGTTTGAGCTTATGGGTGAAGTTGCAGACTTAATGTCTGAGTTTGAAGAAGATACAAGTTCCGATGGTGAGGGTGGAAATGAAGACGTCCCTACGGAATTCATGTTCTTTGGTATAGCAGTACTAATACTGGCATTTTCACCATTCATATTTTTGTTTTCAGCCATATTATCAGCAGCATTGTTGGGTATGGGAAAACATCCAGTGGTGATAGGTGCACTTCATTTGTTTGTATTTGGCGCTTTCATGGTATGTTCAATCATTGGAACAATTGACGAGGGCGGTCTTTCATTCTCGGTTCATGGCGACATTGCTGGCTTCGGTTTCTTCTTTGCAGGTTTGGCTGGAATTGGGCTTTGTATCAAGGCTTGAGTTATATTGCCCCTTAGGGGCATAAGTCTCTCGAGCGAAACGCTCATATAGGGGAAGCAGTTCGGCGAACTGCTCCAAGGTGGATATCATGGCTCGTTCATTACATCACGCAGTTCGTGAAACATGGAAACGTCCGAAGGATGCTTTGCCATATGACTACCGCCGTGACCGAATGGCTGAATGGCGCCGTGATCCTGTAATCAACCGCATTGAAAGGCCTACTCGATTGGACGCAGCACGTCGAATGGGTTACAAGGCAAAGCAAGGAGTAGTCATGGTAAGAACCCGAGTTCGCCGAGGTGGTCTACGCAAATCAAAGATTAACATGAAGCGTAAACCATCCAAGATGGGTATGCTCAAAATCACCATGGCAAAGAGTACCCAGCGCATCGCTGAAGAGCGTGTTGCACGAAAATTCCCTAATCTCGAGGTTCTCAACTCTTACTGGGTTGGAGAAGATGGAAAAAACAAGTTCTTCGAAGTAATTCTTGTAGACCCTAGCCACCCTTCAATTCAAGCTGATAAGCAACTTGGATGGGTCGCAGAGCGCCGACACACAGGACGAGTCTACAGAGGAAAGACTAGTGCTGGAAAGCGTGGTCGAGGACTTCGTCGCAAGGGTAAGGGCGCTGAGAAGATTCGCCCTTCACTAAAGGCCAATAAAAACCGTGGTAAGTGAACTTGGGTTTAGCCCAATATTGATGGGGCCCGGTGCTTTCGTCTACTTTGATGGGTGAGTCTGTAACCTCGGAAATCCGTGGGATGCCAGTAATTCTTCCCGATGGGCGGTTTCTTGGTACTGTGCATGATGCAGTCGTTGACATAGAGTCATGGTCATGTACACATTTGTTCGTGGCTAAACCGTCTGCTGATTTAGTTGAAGATCGAGTACATGTAGCGATTCCTTGGCGATGGGTTAAGGCTATCGAAGATGTGATTATATTACGTTGGTTTCCACCCACACCCATTCCTCGGATCCCCGTGAACCCTTGATAAAGGGCTAATTGCTCGCAATAGATGGCGGAGAGTTGCGTAAGTGACACTCTGACCCATTAATGCGTGAGGTATTCCAGTGTTACAATTACATGTGCTCGGCACGTCGAGTGCTCGTTTCGCCCATGGTCGTTCGGTCTCAGGGTCAGTGCTTGATACACCTGGTGGCATAGCCCTTATCGACTGTGGAGAGGGAATGCAAAAACGAATCTTGGATCACAATAAGACCCTCAAAGAATCAGGGGAAAATCGTCGTACTCGTCTATCAAGAATCCGTTGTATATTATTGACACATGGTCACCTTGATCATTCATGGGGTGTTCTCCCATTATTGCAGACATTATCACTTGACGGACGAAGAGATCCATTGACTGTTATTGGCCCATCTTCACGTGAAGCTATTGATTGGGCCACACAACACCCAGGTGAAGTTCCACCCAAAGATAGTGGAATTTCTTCTAGTGACCTTGCAATACTATTCATGCAGTGGCAATTACTTGGAACCCGTGATGAAGAATTGAGTTATCCAATCAACTGGGTATTAGTTCCATTTGATGATGAAATACCTTGTGAATCTCCTGTTCAACCACTTGAAGGAGTGACTATTACAATGGTCCCCACTCACCATGGAGTTCCATCTTGTGGATACCATGTTGCAACAGAGAATAGAGGAGGTAAATTCAATCGAGCACTAGCTAAATCTCTCAATCTAAGCCCAGAGCAAGTTTCTCTCCTTGCAGAAGGAAATGATGTCAAGCACGACGGAGACAATTTAGTTGCATCTCAATTTAGGGGAGAACCGCGTTTGGGCCGTAGCATAATGATTAGTGGCGATACATCGCATGGGCCCACTGGATTTCAAATAGAGATGTTACCCTCGCCTCCAGATTTCCTTTTACATGAGGCCACATTCTTAGCGGAAAACCAAGGAAAAGCAACTCAGTATAACCATTCAACAGCAGCTGATGCAGGTCGTCATGCAACCTCGTGCAAAGCAGGAGTTCTTGGTTTAACTCATTATTCAAGTCGTATAGATAGGACCTCGTATTCAGTTAGTGAGGCGCGAGAATATTTTTCTGGGCCAGTTATTGCAACTTGTGACGGTGACCGTTTTGAGGTTGATTCTGAAGGAAAAGTCACTCATTATCATCGTGTAGAAAATGGCTGGCAACCCTCGATATTGAGTTGAACTTGAATAGGCGACCTTGAAAGGTAGAATAACCAACCGGGCATCATGCTGCGCATGCGCTCGACGATATTCCTCGTTGCGATATTCATGCTTTCTTCTATACCTGTACAGGCAGAAGATAGTGGCCGTGCAATCATTTGTGGTGAGAGTGACATCAGTCAACTTCCTAGCCAGATTAATGTATTGGACCAGGAATGTCATCAAATTTCACTCGGCCCACTTCTACCAGGTGCAACAGTTGAATTCGACCTTAGTGCAAGTGGATTGAATTTTGATTTCTTAGTTTTCAAAGCGAACGCATTACCCGTTTACAGTAATGAACAATCCTACAGATCATCGACAATATGGGCCGAAGAAACTGTGTTTGAAGAAATCGGTCTTGGTCGGGCGAGTTACAATTGGCATTGGACTGTTCCAGATGGTACTGAATCTAATTGGTATGTAGTATTGGACAATATGGCTCATTCAGGAGATGGAGGCCAAGGTTCCCAAGGAGGTTCTCTATTGATTGTTGATTTAGACATCACATTCCCTTCTTCAAATATTTGGACTTTACATGATGAATTAGTTAGAATGGGAGTTAACGATCATAGTTTACTTGTCGACTCCTCATCAATGATTTTGGATGAGGGTACTCAAGTCCAAATTCGAGGCATACCATTAGCTGGGAATCCGGATATTTTCCTACTAACTGCAAGTCAACGGCAAAGTTACCTCGATGGCACTGCTCCAGAATTCAGTGTGATAGGTTCATCAAACCTGTTACAAATTACATCTGATATTACTGAGACGTACACAGTTGATTCTGCCCATGCTGGAATTCCTCTCTACTTGTATGCAGATAATGAACAAGGTCCCACGGGTGGTGGAGATGGTCAATCGGAAGCGATATTTACCGTTATTGTGACTTTAAATCCAGTATTGGATGGAGTCATTACTACTGGTAATCCAGGTGCCACAATAGATGTTGGTGAGTCGATTTCGTTTTCTGCAAATAGTACACCAAACCTTTCTGGCCAAATAGATGCGTCCGGATATCAATGGGACTTAGACTTGGATGGCAATTATGATTTGACTAGAAATTGGGCTGAAACATCTTGGTCCGCCCCAGGGACTTACACAATCCGTTTGTTAACTCAAGGCATAGATTCGCAGTCAGATACAACAGATTTCGTAATTGATGTTGAAGATATGACTGCCCCCTCTGCCCAATTTTTCGGAGGTTCTTCCAACTTTCCCTATGGATATGATGCACCTATCACCCTAACCAGCTCTTCGACTGATAATCATGTCATAGAACGAGAGGAATGGTGGGTTGATGGGATGCTTGAGCAAAGCGATAATAAGACAGA
>JASLKH010000013.1 GCA_030747675.1 Candidatus Thalassarchaeaceae archaeon
AACTAACATTCGCAGATGGAACTACATTGTCTGATGGTTACTATGGCCTTGGACCGTTGAAAGCAGTTGCCATTGGTAGCGTTGTTGGTATTTTAATCGGCCTGGCTACTGAATACTATACGGGTATTGAGCCCGTATTCGGTGTACCAGTGAAGGCAATCCCATACATTGGTGAAGCAAGTAAGACAGGTAGTGCAACAAATGCAATTGCAGGTCTTGCAGTTGGTATGCAATCGGTGTTCATACCTGTAGTATTGATGTGTGTGGGAATTTATGTTGCTAATGATGTAAGTGGCCTATATGGAATTGCAATGGCAGCAATGGGAATGCTTGCAACAGTCGGAGTTACAATGACAGTCGATGCATATGGACCGGTTGTAGACAACGCAGGTGGAATTGCTGAAATGAGTGGATTAGGAGATGATGTTCGTGAAATTACAGACGAATTGGATTCGATTGGAAACACAACAGCAGCGATTGGAAAAGGATTCGCAATTGGTTCAGCAGCATTGACAGCCCTCGCTCTTTTCGCTGCATTCCGATCCAGCACTGATGACGCTCTAGCAGAAGCAGGAGATCCGTTACTTGACCTTTCACTAACCAACCCACTAGTTGTAATTGGTTTGCTCATTGGTGGCGCTCTACCATTTGTAGTGGCAGCCATGACAATGAAGTCAGTAGGGAAAGCTGCTGAGGATATGATTACCGAAATCCGTCGCCAATTCAAAGAAATTGATGGCTTACTTGAAGGAAAAGAGGGTGTTGAACCAGATAGTGCAACATGTGTTGACATTTCCACACAAGCAGCCCTTAGGGAAATGGTTGCCCCAGGAGTTGTAGCAGTATCCAGTCCACTGATTGTTGGGATGCTACTAGGTAGCTCCGCACTTGGTGGTTTACTTGCTGGTGCAACTGTAACTGGTGTTCTAATGGCATTATTCATGGCAAACGCTGGTGGTGCTTGGGACAATGCAAAGAAAGCAATTGAGCAAGGACATATCCCTGGTGCTGAAAAGGGTGATGAAGCCCACGGTGCCGCAGTTGTTGGAGACACGATTGGTGACCCATTCAAGGATACAAGCGGCCCATCTTTGAATATTCTAATCAAATTGATGAGTATTGTCAGCCTTGTTATCGCTACTCTTGTAGTAAAACATGGCGGAATACTTTGAGAAGTATTCAAGAGAAGAATGTGTCAGCGCGCATCATGCGCGCTCAAATGCTGGTGTTCCTATTTTTGGGCGCTAGCCTTGCAGGTTGCTTGGGTTCAACAGGTTCTGGCTCAGGATCTGAGGATACCTCTGACTTATCACAACCAGCAAATTGGTCTGTAGGACAGTGGTGGTTGTACACTTTCTCTACACCTGAATGGGAGGATGACTCTGCCCGATTGGTTGTTACTGAAACAGATGCAGAAGAAGGCACTGCATACATGTTGGGAATTACAAGTCAACGTGAAGCACGTCGACATGCCGTATTGAATCACAACCCTTTCCTCGGTAGAATTACACATGATAATTTATCTGCATATGAGAATGGTGCACCACAATCAGTACTACAATTTCCATTAGTTAAAGGTGCAAGCTGGTCGTTTACACTATTTGCTCAAGAATGGACTACCATAGTGACTAATGCCATGGATGGAGTTGCTACACTTGAGGCGAGTACAACAGATGGCCAATCTCTGGATTATGTGTACAGTGGTTCAATGGGCTTCTTCAGTGATTTAGTCTGGACAAGCTCAGAAAATCAAGTATTATTACAAATGACTGCAGTCACTACTGGGTTGGATTACAAAGGCAATGTATGGTTCGTACAAGCCGGAGACATATTTTCAAAAGAATGGGACAACAACGGTGGGCCAGACGCTGAAATTGAGGATTCATTCTTTGTTTCAGGACACCCTAGTGCAGGAGATTATGATGAAATGATTTACTGGCTCGATGCTGCAATGGGAACTGGGTCCACAGGAAGTCTAACTTTACGAGATCATTTTTCCACTTCCGCATTGACTCGTCAATGGGGTTCAGGTGCTGAAGAAAATGGGAATTTAGGTACTATCCCCTATCCAAGTGGAGAATATACTCTGACTATTACTCAAACTGGAGATTCATATATTCGATTTTTCGTAGCAGGTGGCATCACAACAACTTGGACTTTATGAGTTGATTTGATGGGCACGTTAGTCATGCTCCATGGCCTTACAGGTACAGCAGATTTGATTCGTCCTTTTGCAGAATCAATTTGCCCAAAAGGGTGGCATTTGTGCCTCCCTGAAGGGCCATTCAAACACCCAAAGCGAGGTTTTGGTTGGTGGATTCGAGATGCCCCTCCATCGACCCCTCTTGATACGAAAACGTCTGAGCAAGTGGACAAAAGTATTGCTTATCTTGAACAAATAATTCCGGATGGCCCATTAATTGTAGGAGGGTTTTCGCAAGGAAGTGCCCTCGCTCAAGAATTACTAGCAACGTCATTAAATCAACGAATTATTGGTGTCATAGTCATTGCTGGAAAAACAGCTAGACCTCTTGAACAAAGATTGATGCTTGCAAACATCCCTCCTTGTCGCTTGCTATCGATGCATGGTGAAAGTGATGAGATGGTCCCGCTATGGCAAGGTGACCAAACAGTCGAGATCCATCAAGAGGCAGGATGGGATGTATCCCTCTTACGTCATCAAAAAGGGCACATGGTTAATTTGAAACAACTTCCCGAAATAATTGAATGGGTTTCAAAGACTATTGGATGATTACCAGCCTTCAAGAAGGTCAATCATTTGGGCACATACATGAGCGCCCGCGTCAATTCAATATTGGCAAGAGCAAGAACTGATTTCGTGATGTTTGTTACGAATGTCTGTCCTTATTGCCACAAAGCGAAACGTTTGCTAGATAGTCAAAATATGTCTTGGTCGGATTTTAATGTGCAGAAAGACAGGTCTCTCCAAATGGAAGTTGTCGCAATGACTGGTCATCGCACAGTCCCAGTTATCTTCGACACCCGAGATGATACACCCGTTTTTGTTGGTGGTTCAGATCATCTTGAAGATTATCTCTAATCAATTCACCTCAACACCCTCGCCAAGAACACGACGGGTTTCATCTGGGTCGATGAATAAAACTGCGAGAATGATTAATGATTCAAAGACCGCTGCTAAAAGTAATAGTGTTGCATAATCAAATCGACTTGCGAATAAATCAGTCAATGAATACCCGATGACTGCAGATAGATTCATCATAGCCATGTACGCAGTGAATTGAGTGCCACCAACTTCACTCCATGTAATTTTCATCATCATTGAAAATATGTTGATTGAGACAATTCCCCATACAAATGCTCGGATAGACCAGATTGTCACGAGGTATGTTGCATTATTCCACCATGCTTCGGTCAATCCCCAGATGACCGTCATCATGGTTCCAATCAAAGCCGCGTAGATGATGATTGATTTCCCACCAAATTGTTTTCCTAATTGGCCACCTACAATGTACCCAATCATTGTGATGATCAATATTAATCCTCCCTTCGTAGCATTGAATTTCTCTGGAGACCAATCTAATTCTTTAAGGAAAAGAAGGGGTAAAACTGGTACTATGAAGTATGAGAGTGAGAGTGCCAAACTTAGCACAATTCCAAGGCGGGTTGAACGTAATGAAAATGCAGTAAGTACATTCGAAATAATCTCCTTGAAATCACGTTTTTCTTCTACATTGGAATTAAATTCAATTTCACAATCTTTCTGCCATGGAAACCGCTTTTCTCCAGGACGTTCAGTCATGAATAAAGGCACCATCATAATTAGAAGAAGTATTGGAATTTGAAGTAAAACCGCACCTTTTATGCCCACAGATCCAATAATCGAGCCTAGTCCAGCACCACCAATCATTGCCCCGATAATTTTGGAACTGAACATGTAACTGTTGACTTTTTCAAATTCATGCACTTTGAGAACATCGACTGCCAATGCATCAGTACTGACATCTTGCAGTGATGTGAATATGTTGTATATGAGGAATATCAGGGCAATAGTATTGAAGTTCCCAGATGGGTTTGGAACAAATAAAATCAAGGATAGTGTTAGAATCATCCCAATTTCTGCAATTAGAATCCAAGGGCGTCGCCGACCCATTTTCCTATATTGGAATCGATCAATCACTGGCCCCCAGAGGAATTTGAAGGTCCAAGGTAACGTACCCAATAGGAGTAATGTAGCAATAGAGCCTGCACCTAAACCTTCAGCTGCAAGGTACGTGACAAAAGTGACTGTAATGAATCCCCAAGGGAGTCCTTGTGCCACGTATAGTGCACAGAGAGTGAGCACTCTTGCCCGATAACTTTCTGTTAGAGTATTGGATTTACCTCCCTCCTCATTAGTGTGGTCCTCTCCCTCAACCTCTTCTGCATCTATAATAAAACCCATTTGGAAATCATCACGGCGTAATGAGATGAATCCTACCAAGCAGAACATTGCTATTATCCATGGGATGAATATACCAATTGCTAAACTTCCACCTCCAACTGCGAAGCTACCCTCTCCCTCATTTTCAGTACTCTCACTCCCATTTGTGTTCCAATCCCACCAAGCCATGGTGGCAATGATATCTAGACCAGTTTGGAGGCCAGATTCAACATTGAGCCTTCCTCCTGCGAGGGAATTGATTGTAGTGACAGAATCGGTTTGAGCATGCTTTGGTGTTTGTTCACAAGTATCTCCTTCTTCCAAAATATACTGGTGCTGACCACGTAGCCAAGTTGCTGTATGGCCACCCATTATGAAATTGAAATGATCAGAATTCCCTTTCGTATCGTCAATAACTTTGACCCATTCTTCTGGATGGCTTAAATTGGTATTAATTTCTTTCAAGTATGCTTGAAACCATTCGGCCCGGTGTTGCATTTCTTCTGTAACATCAAGCCCTTCATTCTCATAGTATGACCAATCGTCAACAGGCGATGTAAATTCGTATAGTGTCCAATAGTCCTCATCACAACCAGTGGCTTGACTTGCTAATGGTGTAGGTACTGGCCAGTTGAGTGCAAACATGTCAAGATTGACGTATGTGACATTCGTTCCATTTGGAATATGATTTTCTACAAAATGTAAACTACCTTTCCCTCCCCCTTCAGAAGAAGAAGATCCTTGCCATTCTTCGTAGTCCCACCATGCTAACTTCCAGGTGTGTAAAGGTGTACCATTCCAATTTGAGATTGTTTCAGCAAGTTCCAGTAATGAACCACTCCCTGTCCCATCATCGTAGGCACCCGAACTAGAACATCCAGCATATGTCTGCCCAATTAATGGTGGCGGAGAATAGCATATGGCATCATGATGTGAACCGAGGACATACCACGAGTCATCTAATGTCCCATTTATTGTTACGACAATATTTTCACAATTATCACATTCGGATGTAGAAAATGGTTGCCTCTCAACATCATACCCCATCGCTTCAAGTTCCTCTGCAATCCAATTTCGTGCATTTACATTTGCTTGAGTATCTATTTTTCGATAACCAAATTGTGTCATTGAGACCATATTGTCGTAAGCGGAACTTCCTTCTGGCCAGTCAGGAGGACTTTCTTGCATCACTTCAATTTCAGCACCAGCGGGTGATAATGGAGTTAGAGCTAGCATGAGCAGGGTGAGAATCACCAACACTCCGCCTCTGCCCATAGGCAGAGGCAAATCCATCTTTGTCAAGAGGCTTCGCCTTGGCAGAAATGATTAGGTTTGTACCAAACCGGATGTCAATGGCGAATTGGGACGTACCCGAATTTAGGACAAAGCCAGCCCTTTCTGGTGCTGAACTTCGTGATGAAATGGAGCAACCAATTAATGCCTCAATAGCAGCATGGTGGCTGACTCAAGCCTCTTGGATGATACGTTTTAGGGACGGTCCACTAATCCTTATTGATCCATGGTGGCGGGACCTGTATGCTGGTGATATGTGGGGTAAATTACTTGGTGAATTCCCACTTGAACCCGAAGAACATCCTGAACCCGATTTGATATTGTGCACACATTGGCATGATGACCACATATGTCCCGTAAGCATTCCTCGGCTTGCTAAAGCATTCCCTAATGTAAAATTCGTAGTCCCAAATCGTTCAGTCGATTTACTGTTAAATTGGGAAATCCCGTTGTCAAGAATAGTTACAATGAAAGGGTCTGATTCAGTAGATATAGGAGACATTAAAGTGCATGCAATTCCTGCAGCACACGAGGATTTGGACATCACTGAAGATGGTGCTTGGTACCTTGGTTATACAATTTCATTTGGGTCTAAAACAGTGCTTCACATGGGTGACAGTCGCCCGTATCCTGGATGGCATGAATCTTTCAAAAAAGCTTCACCAAATGGTTTCGATTTAGTATTTGCATGCATCAATGGTAATGACAACCTCCGGCATGATGAAGCGGTAGATCTAGCACTTGCATTGAACCCTACCCTCATTGTACCCATGCACTATGGTATGGACCCTGGTAATACCGTTGACCCTCAAATATTCGTGGATGACATTGAACTGAGAGCCCCCAATCAATCCTATCGTGTACCAACAGTTGGAGAAATATTCTCAATCAATTAAGAAGTTCTGTAAATAATAATCCATTAATTTGAGTCTGTGTTGTTAATATCATTAATACACAAAAAGGAGTTAAATTCTCAAATGATTCGTGGTAAATGAAATGACCCAGAAGTCTCCTCGGAGTATCATGCGGAGAGGGGCTGAGGCTATTTTCTGCTCGATTCCAGCCAGAATCGGCATTCTTGGCAACCCTTCAGATGATTATAATGGGCAATGCATCTCAACTCCATGTAAAAATTGGAGAGCTATGTGTGTATTAACTCCTCACGAAAACCGATGGGATTCCACACTTTCTCTCGATTTTTCCGATTCAGAGCCAGCATTAGAATTCAAATCGGTGGAGAATTTAGCTTCTATGCCCCCTAATTTGAACGAAGGAGGGATTAGCCGTTTGGTGCTAGGAACAATCATCCATTTTCAAGAAGAATGCGTGTCAAGTGGATTTGCCATGCCTGCTAGTGGATATACTATGAAAATAAGTACGGACATTCCTCGCCAGGTTGGGCTTGCAGGCTCATCTGCTATCGTAACTGCAGTGTTACGCTGTCTTTTGACACACCATGGTCTTGGCACTGCTTTACCTCCCCATGCAATAGCCGATATGGTTCTCAAAGTGGAAACAGAAAAACTAGGAATTGTTGGAGGATTACAAGATCGTTTACCTCAAGCTTACAATCAGATGTTGCACATGGATTTCAGGGAAGAACTGATGGAGGGACGTGGTTGGGGTGCATATGCTGAATTAGACTCTTCTTTGCTTCCCCCTCTTTGGTTAGCACATGCTGAAATGGGTGAGGATTCAGGGAGGGTTCATGCTGATCTTCCCGAAAGGTGGGCGACTCAAGATCCTGTAATGGTACGTTCTATGAAGGAATTAGCTTGGTGTGCACATCGGGGTAGGGAAGCATTGGTTTCTAATGATATGGATGGATTAAGCAATGAGATTAATCGTAATTTTGACATTCGTATAGAGTTATTTGGTGAAGACAGTTTAGGTAATAATTTAGCTATGGTCAAACTAGCAAGGAACCTAGGATCTTGCGCAAAACAACCGGGTTCAGGAGGGGCTATTTTCGGTGTCATTCCTGACGAGGGATTCATGGAGCGTGCCCGAAGTGCGTTCGATGAGCACGGTTGGAAACTCGTGCGCTTGGAGATCTAAGAATGGCTGATGATGGGCGGTTGCGAATTGCCTATGTCCACGACTCCCCATTACATGGGATATTGCCAACATCATATCGTGATCCCAAGAAATTGTTTGAATTGGGATTTACAGATGTTGTTGTTGCAGATCAAATGAGCGGTTGTCTTGGAGCAGCTTTAGAAGGCGCTCCTGAGAACTCATTTTCGGAATTAAATGCAAAAGTTCAGCAGGCTAAAGATGCAGGCTTAGCGGTTTGGTTGATGGATGACATCTTCACTTTACCACGCAATTGTGATGCTGGTTGTCCAGGAAGAGATGACACTTGGGAAATTACCGCTCAAGCGATTCGTGATACCCTTGAGGAAATACCGGAGGTGCGAGGTTTAGTGATGCGTTTCGGTGAAACATTTGATAGCCCGGACGACTGGGTGAAACGAGTTGACATGTTACAATGTGACTGCATTGGTTGTGCATCTTTGGATGGAATTGAACGCCGTCGGAAAGTGGTTGAAATGTTGGAAAATGTAGTTTGTCGTGAAATGGGTAAACGCTGTATCCTCAGGCTCTGGGATATTGGTGAATCTGGCATACATGCTGATCGTTTTTTACAGGGTAAAGTACTTTCAAAATGGTCTGGAGACCCCCGTTTCATGGTTTCAGTGAAACATACAATCACTGATTATTGGCGCCACCAATCTTGGAATCCAAGTATTGCTGATCCAGGACCTCCCCGTTTGGTTGAGTTTCAATGTGAAAGGGAATATGAGTTTATTGGAATGGTTCCAAATTGGCAAGGTCCTGAATGGAGTCAAGGTGCAAATGAGTGTGGAGAATTTGGCACTAGAGGTTTGTCAAATGTGCGGCCAGAAGATTGGGCTGGGATGTGGATTATTCCTCTAGGGGGTGGCTGGTCATCTCGGCATGCAACTAGTGAATTGTGGGCTGATATGAATGTCCATACCGCCCTATCTCTTTGTTCAAATCCCGAGCGAAATCCTGACGAGATTCTCGCAGAATGGATGCAAATTAGAGGATTACCTGATGAGGCTCGTTCGTTATTTGTAAAAAGTCCAGATTTAATATTGCGATTGAGATATTTGGATGTATGGCGATTAATAAAAAATCAAAGGTGGATGCCAGCAGAAAATTGGTTTAGAGACGATAATTTTGTCCCAGGTGCATGTGCAAAAATTGCAAATGAAGTTAGTAAACAAAAAATGAGAGATTTGTTACGGTCGGAGCGTTTACTTGCAACCGCCATGGCTAGAACTCATCTTCAGGAAGCAGAAGCATTACCACTCTGCGAATACAGCGACTTTATTGTTTCATCTTACAGATGGGCTCTTCAATTTGCAGAATGGACTGAAATCACTTGGAATCATCTTCTTGATGCAGTCCCATTAACCCGTGATGCCGCGAAACAAATTCTGCTTAGAAGGATGGAATTGGACCCCCTCCCTCCTCTTAGCGTAATGGATTGACCTATTTGTCCCATCCTCATCCGGTGTGCATGGAGGCTGCCTTGTTTGCACGTTTGTGGGAGGAAATTGATTTTGATGATCATCCTCTGAACGGTGGCCATGATTCATCTCCTGAAGGTGAATTAGTTGTATCAGAAGGTGAAGGCTGGATTCGTTTAGAGGATTCAAGATTAAGCGTATCATTGGGTTGTAAAACAGATGCGACCTCATCACATATGTGGGCCTCGAATAGTGTGAAAGTTAACCAAGGCCCAGGCCGTCTTGGAGTGCATCGTTGGTCATTTTCACCAAATGAATTGAATCATGAATTATATCATTGGTTGGCAGGGAAGATAGGTGAACCCGGAGTAATAGAGGGGGACTCTGTTGACGTTGAGCGTATTTTACTCGGTGAATTACGTGTTATTCTTGAACCAATTCTTAGTGATTGGACTTGGCATCTAGAAATAGACAACAAACCTGACAGAATGGGTTGGTATATTCGGGCACCTAGTAAATGGTGTAGCCTTTTCACAATATTTGTTGGCCTTGATATGAATTCAAAAAATAGCCAAAAGGGATTTTTATTGTTTGAGAGAGCGCCACCAGGGGAATTGGATCGACCAGATGAAAAGGAGGCCAACCAATTGGATGGTCTACGTACTGTTGCTTTATGCAATGCATCGAGAGGTGCCCTTTCATTGCTGGCAGGAGATATGCATTGGGCCTCAACTCCTCGCGCATATCCCTTACCAGATTTGCCTGGTTCAGTTCATCTATGGCCACCTTCAATGGGCCGCTGGCCGCTTCTACATGCCAAATCTGATGAAGGGGCGAATATTTGTGAATGGGCTTACGAATTAGTTCAAGCATTACTGCCTTCAATTTCAACATTGAATACTAAAATCAAAGGACTTAGTTGGCATTGACGACTAATCCTTCGTCATCGAAATCCCATTCGATAATTTCCCAATTCGCATTCTCGCATGCTTCCTTCACAATATCCTGCCGGCCATGACCTGCTAAGAGGGCAACACACCCACCTCCACCTGCTCCCAACGCTTTCCAACCTGCAACGTCTCCACTAGCACACAAAGGGTCTACAATTGAGCGGAAAGGTGCGTGAAGAGCAGGGTCTAGTGCATCAACTCCATTGCATACATCTTGCAAGGCTTCAATGACAAAATTTCTACGGTCCTGATCTAATCCTTTAGCCATTTTTCTAGCAGCCAATCGAATGGTCATTAATCCATCAATAACTTCTTGCTCACCATCAGCATATCTTTTCCAAATCCTATCGTGTAATTCACCACTCACATGGGGGATTCCACTATTTGCGACAACGAGATGTTTTTGCAACCAAAAACGGGCACTCCGTGGTGGTTCAAATGGAAGCGGTTCAACATTGTCGCCAATAAACATCAGATGGTTGAATCCACCATTTTTTGCGGCCCATTGATCCTGACGTCCCCCCGTATTTCCAAGCAGTGCTTCAAATTGATATGCAAGTTCTTCCGCATTTTCCTGACCCTTGATAGCAGCCATTAATGCGACATTGATTGCACCTGTTGTTCCTAATCCAGATCCTACAGGGGCATCACACGAATAGGTGACATTCAATTTTTCATTGCCATCAATTGTCAGTTTTGCCCTAGCGTAGATGTTGATGGCACAATTCACCACTTCACCTCCCACGTCATGTGTGTACGGTGGAACGTCAGTCCAACCTCCTGCGAGGTCCAATCGAACAGGCGCCCTTGCCTCAATTTCCCTTGCCATGTTTCGACCCCTCGACAATTAGGTTTAGTTGAATCGCCAAGTTGCTATTGCTTTAGGATTCAATTTTGCAGGCCACCCCGATTTAGAAATACGCGGTTTGGTGGTTGCATTTTCTAACAAATCACATCCACGAACATTGAACAGTGGTAGATCAGTCTCTATTCGACCTTCCCACACTTCGCTAGTTGGGTTGTATAGTCTGACGATAGTACCATTACCATCAGCAGCTGGCTTGACACAGGCGATGATAGGCATTGGACCAGTCCCTACCAATCGAACCGGTTGTAAGCGCTTTCCACCTTTTCCTGGGGTACAGATTTCATCAAATTCTCCATCTAATTGCGGTTTTGGAAGAGCATTTTGTACATTGGCATCACAAGCAAATGATTCTGCAACTTGGTGTATTTCAGATTCGACCCAAGTGTCATCATAAGCCATTATTGCCCACCGAGTCCACTGGGATCCCTTGCATTGTGCCCCTGGTGCTTCAAACACGGGTCCTGCTCGATTTCTTCTACTAGCAAACCCATCCAAACTGAGATGACCAGTAGCGCGGAGCAAAGTGATTGCTAGTGTGGTTCCAGACTCACCAGTCATTGCTTCATATTCATTTGATCCTGGACAGAATATGGCGACACCTCCATCCTTTTCTTCTGCGATTAATACATCTGAAAAGTGGTGTGTTGGTACATGTGGTTGCTGCCAATCTGCGTGGTGTGGCCAATTTGCTGGCCGCTCAAGAATATCAAATGCCCCTCCTGCAAAGACAGTTTTCGTATCGCATCCAGTTGGGATATGCATTCTTAGGCGATGATCTTCACTCGAATTATTCACCCATGTTTCAACTTCAATCATACTGTGTCCACTTCGCATTGTAATGTAATGGTCAATTGTATTCCATTCCATTTCTTCACTACGCTTTTGAGTTCCTCTATCAAAGCGAGCTGGTAATGCCCATGCAACATGTAGTCTCACCGTAGCAGTCCAATCATCCTGATTTTCTATTGTCAAATACACTTGTCGGTTCGCCTCATCAACATCTGCAATTCTGCAATCAGTAGCCTCAACTCGTTCAGCCATTTTTTCTCCTTTACCTGCTGCTTGAGGTACAGGATGTCCGGCTGCAGACCAATCATAACTATCGCCAGCATCTTCTGAATCTTCTAAACGACCCGCTCCAATGATGTGCCGACCAGTTGAATGATCTAGTATGTCAAAGCGACCATCGGCCCTGAACAAAACGCGAACTCGTCCATTATCCATCCAATCAGTTCGTCCAAACTCTCCACCAAGCCTTACGGGCTCTCCGGGTAAATTGTGTGACCCTCTGCCAGGTAGAGCATGGGCAACTGAAAGCCCAGGTGGGAGCCGGTGGACATGAATACGTCCCACAATACGGGGAAGTTCAACATTAGCCACACGGTCGTAATGCACATGTAAATCCCATGATTTTGGTTGGATTGACAACCCTTCCGTGTGGATTAAACAATCTCCTGCTGCAGCAGCCATGACAATTTTTACAGGGAGACCGTGATCTAACCAACAACGGAATTTTGGAACTGCGATATCAATCATGAGAGTCCCCGACCATGCTTTCGCCAATGGATTGTGGAAGAGCAGCGGGACTGCATCACGATCTTCGTTGGATAAATCCATTTGTTCCCTCAATTCAAGGCGCACATCATCTTCTAACATAACGGCAACTTGCTGAGCATGTTTGAACCGAACTTCCATGTCATCATGTGTTTCATCAACACTGCAACCACAAATGTCATCATGAGGGTGATTACGAAGAACTTCTCTCCATGCTAAATCCAATCTATCACCACGGAACCTTCCACCATTTGCGCAAGAAATTGATGATAATTGTTCGACTCGATCTTTCAGCAATCTCATTGTGTGATCATTTGCACGTTTGAGATATAGGCGAGCACTGAATACTCCTGATAGAACATTCATTGACCACCCTGAGTGCAATTCACCTTGGTACTTGAATACCTTTGATTTCCCTAACCATTCCCGTAGGGCTTCAATATATGCCGGGAATGACGAATGTTGGAATTTTATTTTTCCATTAAATCGTTGACTTGCTTTACCAATTAACATTGGCAAAGTTGGCTGGGGATGCGTGTGGTCACTCCCTTGACCGAATAGTAGAACTTCAGGCTTCCATCCAATTTCTTCGTGGCGATTTAGCAATCGTTCCATTCTACCCATGGCAGTTTCGACATCGACATCAAGCGAGTCTTTTCGATCCAATGGCCTTTCTTCAAAGCCCCAAGCCATTAAGCAAGGATAATCTGGAACTTGTTGAACTGCGAGAACTTTGGTCTTCCCATCACTGGCATACCAGTTGAATACGCCCCCTGCTTCTTGTATCCAAGGTCCTGCTCCACGAGTGTAAATGAATGAATCAAGTCCAGAACCCTTGAGGATTGCAGGTAGTTGTGCTACATGACCAAACGGATCTGGAACATAACCCACTTCTGATCGACCACCCCATCTTTCAGCAGTACGATGACCCATTAGCAAGTTACGAACTAGCGCTTCTCCTCCGACAATATATTCGTCAGGAAGTACATACCATGGGCCAATATTCAATCGCCCTTTTTTGATTAATTTTTGAATCCGTCCAGCATTTTCTGGTCTTACTTCTAGATAATCCTCGAGTAAAACAGTTTGTCCATCTAATTCGTAGGAGGGGTATGCTTTGGCATTATTTTCCATGATGTCAAGTAAATCATCAATGAATTCAATCAAGCGATATCTGTATTTTTGGAATGGAAGGTACCAAGCCCTATCCCAGTGTGTATGAGGAACTATGTGCCCAATCAAGGGCGCATCTTTGAGACGCCCAGTTTTAGCAACTGAGAGTTTTGGATATCGAGATCCATCAGCGACTTCTTTTGGCAGTGGTTCTATTTCAGGTAAGTCTTCGATTTCTTCTTCAATTACTTCCCATTTCTCGTCAGTATCTGATTTCACTACTTCTTCAATGATATTTTCACTACTTTCTGTAACTTTGGAAGTCTCTTCGTTTGCTTCTTGTGCAGCTAATTCTTCTGCATCTACAATATTTTCTTCCTGTCCGGTGATTTTGGCCACTGCATCGTCGAAGAGGGTACTTTCATCATCCCTTCTAGGGATATCAGTGACCAGTTCTTCTTGGACTGGGTTGGGCGGGCCTCTGACAGGTGGACCCTTTCTTGTCGGAGGCCCTCTGGAAGGTGGCCCCTTTCTTACTGGGGGCCCTTTAGCAGGTGCTTCAGTAGAAGTTTCAGTAGGTCTTTCAGAAGTGTCTTCTGAAGGTGGTTCTGGTATTTCTTCATCATCCTCTTCTTCATCTAATATTTCCTCAGTAGTAGAATTTAGGTCAGATGAAAGTCTACTCGGTGGCCCAGAGGGTGGTCTCCCAGATGGCCCAGATGGCGGTCCACTCGGTGGCCCAGATGGTGGTCCCCCTGATGGCCCAGATGGCGGGCCACTCGGCGGTCCAGAAGGTGGCCTTTTAGTGGGGGGTCCTCGACTAGGAGGCCCACGGCTAGGAGGTCCGCGCTTCGACGGCGCAGTCTCTTTTTCAGAGACATCATCTTCCTCTTCATTCGGTGGTCCAGCGGGTGGCATAGTGCGTCAAGGGCTGCGGCTGCCTATGAAATTGATTCATGAGGGGGTTGCGATTATTGCGACCTCCTAAGGAGGTCGTCGAGAACTTGATTGGCCAGATTTAATTCATCTTCAATTTCATTTTCAAAATTGATTTTCGCTCCAGGATATCGTAACGCTGCTGCTACTCCAATCATGATGTTCGAGAATTCTAAATTATGTTCCATACAAAGTAAAACAGGTCCCATTAATCTGTCATGCATTCCAAGTTTTCGCATAGGGTCGCGGGCATTTCTCTCAATGGGATCTTGTATTGATTGGTCTTGATATTTGAGGAGGGCATTGCGACACCATTCTCTTTGCTCAGTCTCATCAAAATCAAATGCACTAACTAGTGCTGCCGATGATTCTGCACCAGCAGCAAGCGCAACCTTTGCAATATCGGAATCATTAGCAGCATCTGCAAGCCAGATATAACCACGAAGATATCCAAGGTAACAAACAACTGCATTAACACAATTGTAAGTGAATAACTTTCTTGTCAACTCACGTTCAAAGTTTGGAACTGGAACTAATCCCTTAACCTGTGGATTTGTCAATAGTGCGTCTCCGTCTAGTGGCAATGTCCAATGGTCTTGAATTTGCACAGTCATCTTGGCTTGGCCGGAGGACGGTTCAATGCAAGAACGCAAGACTTGTGCTTGTACAATTCCAAGATTTTCATTAATTAATTCAATTTGCCTTTCATCAGAATTTGAGATTAGATAATTACGAACTGCGGCTGCAGGTCTTGGATGATTTTCCGCCAATATGAGGTCAATTTTGCCCCTTTGAAGTCTTTTAAAGAGAATTTCTTTTATTTCTTCACACCATGGTAATAATTGGTTCGCGCCCATCGAAGTCATCAACAAATCCGCTGAATTAAGTGTGTCCATCAAAGACTTTTTTTCGCTCATATGGATGACATTTTTGACTACTATTGTTTCATTTTTTTTCGTAGATAAATTGTGCACATCCCACATCTTTGTTTCGCGTAAAGATTCAACTGTTGGAATATGTGAATCAACTAGGATGATTTCCCAACCTGAATGAGTTAGCAATTGACTGAGAAAACCTCTGCCAACTTTTCCTGCCCCAAAAATCACTGCACACAGTTTTCTTTGAGCAAGTTTTGCGACACCAAGTACACTTACTTCTTGTCCTGCAACAAAGGATGCATTTCTAGACTGCACTAATTGTGGAATCATTGCTAAACCACCTCCTATCAGCATTTCTTGTGATGGGAAAAAATTGCGTATTTCTTCAATTGGACGATTAATTTCTTGCAATATTTTCCAAGCCCCCCCTTTCTTGCCATTTGCAGATTCTAATTTCAATTGTTCAATGAACTTTAGAGCAGAATCCCGGCTTGGTTTTTCACCTGAAATCTGAGACAGAGTCAACCCACCTGAGGATGTCGCGTTGTAACAAAGTGCAGGTAGGCAACCCAAAGGGGGCAACCAACTCATTTGGTCTTGGGGTTTCCCTCCAACCATGCCAACGTGTTCACTTGTATTTGCGAGATTGAATAAATCCCCCACTTTCGCATCTAAACCCAATACACCCGCAGTCAGGTCATCACATCCACAGATGACTTCAGCACCTTCAGTAATTCCAGACAATACCGCTCCATTTTTGGTGACCACCCCGATTACACTCTGCGGTAGTTGGAAATGTCCTTTTCCAGAAAACCCTCTCATTGAACGTTTGTCTCTTGCAATAATTCCTGTAAGTTCCCAATTGTACAAATCTTTGAGCTGAATTGCAATCCCGTCTTTGAGTGGTCCATTCTCCATTTCCCATTGTGCTAGCCTCGCAGGTACCCAAGCACGGGTATCTGGCAATTGTTGTTCACCTTCCGTTGGTCGTTGGCATTCTTCAGGTAGTGGTTCATGCCATGATATGATTCTTCCACAAAGTCTCCTGTCTTTGATAACAACAGCTGAAGGTCCATGGGTTGTGATCCCAACTCTTGTGATTTTTTGCTTCTTGTTCCCCAACCAATCTCTTAGAGGATTCCATAACCCTTCAGAAGTAGGCCAAACGCCCATTTCCCATGTTGAATCTGATTTGAGAAGGAGTACTTTCGTTGCGCTTGTACCGACATCGAGACCCAGTGTCAGTCGCTCAGGCATGGAGTCTCCGAGACACAGCCGGTTCATTGCAAGTTCTCTGCACTGTCTGGCCAAGAAATCGGTGACCAATCGAGAATTGATAGACCCGGTTCGAGATCTAAGAACCGATCAGGTGAATCCGATTGTGCGGCAGTAAGTAGATATCCGTCAATTGGATTTTCAACCGCAGCTTGGAAAAATCTGCGCACATCTTCGGCCAAGAATGCGGTGGCCTGCAATCGTCCACCACGTGTCCAGTGCTCCGTTTCATCAGGGATCACAGTTCCAATCCGAACAGCGATAGTTTCCATGCCATGGATTCTAGCGTGCATTTCAGCCATCACTTCCGCATAGATCTTTGAAGCGCCGTATGTTGATGTTGGCGACACTCCATCTTCAACACGAATCAGTCGACCATGCATCGGTCCGCCTTCGGCAAATAGAGGTTCAAGCCCCACTTGGGCCAGGCCGCTTGAGGCTACGATTACACGGCTGACATGAGATGCTTTTGTGCATCGGAAAATCGCGGTTGTCGGCTCGATATTGTTGCGCATCATCGAGACATCATCATTTGACGGATTCGCATCTGCAGCCAAATGGATTAGGCAATCTGAACCTTCGAGAACCGCACACAACTCCTCGTCTGAAATCGTTGTCAAATCCATTTCAATGGATACACGATTTCGCGCATTTTCATCCTCTGTGTTTCTGCCGGAAACCAACCAATCGTTCAATGGTCGATCAATTCCGATCACTTCGTGTCCAAGCGATGACAAATGGTCGTGGACGATGCCTCCGATGAGGCCCGCAGCTCCAGTAATCACGACCCGCATGGCGTCTCCAAGTGGTCACAGGTCAAGAGGTTGCCCGAAGGGTGAACGCTATCACCTTGTGCTTCTTGCGCATCATGTGAATGAAGAGCCAAATCGATTGCTGCCCGCATTGCTTGTGATGTTGCTTCTTCTTGGTGGTGTTGCAGGAGTTGGAATCTTTCAGGCATGGACAACTGATTCCATTGAGGACGCCCCTCCCTCTGAACTTGAACCTGAGCCT
>JASLKH010000014.1 GCA_030747675.1 Candidatus Thalassarchaeaceae archaeon
GGTAAGTGATGGTGCTTGTGTCATGATTATTCATCTCCAGAAGTTGGATGGATCCCGATTTCTTTTTCTGCCAATATTTGCATTGATTGGAATCCTCCTTTAGTTTCTGCTTCTTCTCTAATATCTCTCCAAGATAAGATCCCTAAAACACTACTTGCAATAATCATTGAGGCAATGAAACTCAAAGCAATCATCAGTGCACAAAATAGGCCAAAGGCGGAGAAAAAGCCCATTGGTGACAATGAAATAATTGCAAATCCAGTTACATCCGATACTGCAGAACCTACAAGAGCAAGTCCTGATGCACCCCCCATTGCTACTAAAGATGCGTGAGCTGAACGCCCTTTTTCTCGCTCTTCTCTGTATCTCTCAACAACGTGAATTACGTAATCAATTCCAACTCCAAGACTCATAGCTGCAATAGCAACCGTTACCATGTTCAAACTGTAACCAGCAGTAGCTATCAACCCATACAACCAAATTACTACTACTAAAATTGGGAATGTTGTAATCATTGCAAATCCAAGAGCCCGTTCCCCCCAAGAAAAATTAAGGGCGAAAACAAGTACTGCACAAAGTCCGCCAATAGTCATACCATAGATACCTCCCAAAACAAAACCTACAACTGCCCCTGCGAGTACTGCACGAGTTTCATACCCACGATGGCGTTCTTGCGACAATTGGTTTTTATCGGGCCTAAAGCCCCACCAAAGTGTGATTATGCAAAAGAAAACACCCAATATCAAAGTCCCTTGTAATTCATTCTGCATACTTGATGCTGCAACGTAACGAGTTACTGGTGATCCTGTTGCCATGCCCCATGTAACTGGATGTTCAGAATTTGCCAAATCAACTGATACGCGCTCACTCAATGGGTATGCTGAAAGATTTTCAAATGGCATCAAATCTCTTCCAAGTTCACTCAATGCCTTCTCCGTGCCAGGAAAGTGCTCTGCCTGTCTTATGCCCCATCGCATAGTCATCCTTTCATAGAGAGGATTGGAACCATCAACACAAAGATGAGTGGCACTGGAATTTAATTCACAACTTGGAGAGATATACAATGCGGGGATACTAGGGGGTATTTCAGGAATTATTCCAGCAGCAGGAATTCCATATTCCACCATATATCCATAGAAAAATTGGAGACACCCTCTTGTATCCATTTGAGGGATACCTGAATTTAATTCACAATTCACACCATTCCCATCAGATGAAAAATTCCAACCACCTTGATAGAATGGTTCCGGGTTAGATATCCAACTTCCAAGTGCCCAATATAGCAACTCATCAATTGCATGCAATTCTGCTTTACCAACCGGTGTCCGAGTGAAACGGTCAGGATCATCAGGGCCAATGATGTTCATATTTTCCCTTAGTTCAACAATTGCATCTTGGATTCGGGGGTCAAGCATATCTCCTTCAATCAGGATAAATGCAGGTTCTCCTTCACTGCTAAATCGTTCTTGGATCAGAAACACAGCCTGTGCCATTTCTGATTCTTCTTCAATAAAATCTTCAACTTTAAAATCTCCTTCAAGTGAAAGCATGGCAGGTGTGGCAAGGATTGTCAAGAGTAAAGTTGAGGCGAGAACAAGAGGGGCTATCCAAGCAGATCCACCTGACAACTTAGCAAGCCAATGTTCTGGAACTAGGTACAACCGTTTTTGACTCTCGTCAGGCAATTTATTTCGATGTGCAAGCCATAAGTCGACATCATACCGAATTAATGGGGCCCAAAGGCCTGTCAAGATGAATGCTGCTGCTACACCAAGAGCGGCTTCTATTCCAAACGAACGGAGGGCTGGAATACTGGATGTTAAATTCGCTGCAAATGCTGAAATTGTCGTTAACGAGGTTAGCATTATGGCCCTGCCCACTCGCGATAGACTGATGTGTGCAGCCTCTTCAGGCGTTTTTCCCCCACGGCGTTCTTCCTTGTAACGATGCAGAGCGTGTAGACTGTCATCAATACCTAAAGCCAAAATCAATATTGGTAACAAATTGCTAAATTGACTTCTACTGATAATTGTGACATCCAATGATTTGCCCAGAAGAATCCCCCAGCCAATCAAACCTTGCATCCAGAGTAAACTGAATCCGAGTGTTGTAGCTACAATTGCCACATCCGAAACACGTCGCAAACTTCCCCAAAGTAATACTAAAATGCAAATAAACATTGCACCCAAGAGAAATACTGATTCTTGTAATTCCCGATTAACTTCAACATTAACTCCATATGGAGGTGCTAGTAATGTTACAGAATTTTGATCGGTCACACGAAGAGATTGTTCCAAACTGAGTAAAGCCCAATCAATCGAACACGGGCCATCCCCTTTCTCTTCACTCTCAATACATTCCTCCGGCGTCAATTCAGGTGGAGTAATATACAAATCAAAGTCAAAAAATGTCATCCCATTTGTTTCAGTTCTAGCCTCACTCCAAGAAAATGTGTATCCATTTTCTTCTAAACTTTCTCCATCTAATTGAATCAAAATCCATGTCGCTGATGCAGACCACCGACCGGGTCTCCATAGAGCATTCCTAAACACTCCATCTTCACCTAATTCGCCACCAACTGGACCAATGACTAGACTATCAGGATCTGGTTGAAAACCCCTGTCATTCGATGTCCAACGCATGAAAATGCTGGGGCTGGCTATTATCATTCGATGTGCAGCTAAATCGATATGATCTTGAGTCAAATTTTCATCATCAAATCGTAGACAATCCAGGACACCGCAATCATACCAATTTGTCTTTGGTTCAACTACGAAACCCAATGGATCTAAAGCCTGACGTGTGAGTAATGATTCATTGGCCATAAATGATTCAAACTGTTCCACCAAAGATAATGTTCCATTCGAACCTTGGCCAGTTAACTCACTGACTATTGGGCGATAAAATTCAGAAAGTGGGTCTGTTCTAGCAATCTGTATTTTCTGCTCTAATTCTCGCAAAAATGTGAGATTCAGGACTCCGCCTTTTAGAATATTATTACCAGTTAATCCTTCACCCTCACCTTGGTAAGCAACCCATTCAGAAGGTGTGGGTAAATCGGTACGGATAACTTCGCCATTTGAATCAACATGTGGAGCTTGTGAACCTGATTCTACATCACTTGGGTCTCTAATCGTCACCATGAAACCCACAGTGTGTTCTACGGCTGTAAATTCCTCATTGATGACTCGCTCAGCAGTTAATTCAGGGCTCTCTAAGTCATATGATTCGATATCAATTGGACTAAGAGTTTCGAAAAGCCCTGGAATCATCAACAACGAAATCAGAAGAATTGCTAAATGGAATGTTTTACGCCTTTTCATCGCAAAATTTGCGACCGGAGTAAAGTCCCGCATGTGCACCCACCGATGCTACCCCGGCGCGAATTGAATATCAACAATTGTATATTCAGAGCCCTTCTTTTTGAAGTGATTTGAGGACTTCACGTTGCTCATCTGAAATAGATTCTAGCTCCATCAAAATAAACTCAATATCAAGGTCGCCACCAGCAAAACCCTGTTTTGGTAATCGCTTTCTATCTCCAATTCTAGTTTCAGGTGCTACAGATAATGATACGGTATTACCTGCAGGGGTTGTAATTCGTATCTTACCTCCAAGTATGAGGGTCGAATATGGTACTGGAACTTCTTGAATCAAATGATTTCCTTCCCAGCGGCGGCCTTCGTCTGCATCTATTCTCAATGTAACCGTGAGATTTCCTGGTTCTCCACTTGGATGTTCATTCCCCATCTTTGGCAATTTCAATTGCTGGCCATGGCTAGCTCCTTTTGGAACATCGATTGTGAATTTGCTTTTCCTACGGCGGACACCGAGATTGTTGCAATGTATACAACCTCTGGCCTTACATTCATCACATCTTCTTAATCGGTTAACAGTAAACTGAACTTTACCTCCTTCCATTGCCTTCTCAAAGTCAATGTCTAATGGCACCGTCATATCTGCTCCCTTAGGAGTTTCAGGTTGTACTTGCGAGCGTCGCGATTGTTGGCCGAAAGGAGATGAGGAATGACGTGAATCTGCACCCATAAATTGGCGAAGCATGTCACCAAGATCCATGCCACCCATACCACCAGGCATTCCACCCATTCCCCCAAATGCCTGTTTCATCTCTTGTTCCTCATCATATTGACTTCTTTTTTCAGGAGTTTCAACTTGTTCCCAAGCGCTTTGAATTGCTTTGAATCTCTCTTCTGCAGCAGCATCATTTGGATTTCTATCCGGATGATATTGGCGTGCTAATCTACGAAATGAACGTTTAATCTCAGCATGGGGGGCATCTTTCGACACACCTAATGTCTGATAGGGGTCGCCCGCCATGATGACGGGTAGAGACAATGTATCTTGAATCTGCGGCTGAAAGCCAATGCTGATGTGCGGACTGCACGACGCATGAGACATGGGAGAGGATAGTCGCGGGATTGTTCGCTATTCCAACGCATGGTTCATCGATGTAGATGGGCGAACTCATCAAGGTGATTTCTTACTACTTCCAGATGGTGACTGGCTACGAAGTACCGGTGACGAAGACGTTGAATTCAATGTAGATGGAAATGGGAAATTATTGACTCGATCATTCCAAAATTGGCACACCCATTTAGCCATGGTTCTAAATCGATCTATGAGTGAAGGTTTACCGTTAATGCAATGGTTGGAAGAAAGTATCTTTCCTACTGAAAAACGATTGATACCTGAATTTGTCGAAATTGGGACAAAAGCGGCTGCATCGGAACTAATTGCTACAGGAACATCCTTCGCATGTGATATGTACTACTATCCAGAAGTTGTTGGAAATGTTTTGGCAGATTCAGGATTGCGTGGAATTGTTTGTGGTCCAATCACTGATGGATTGACTCCAAACTTTAAGTCTGGATCTGGTGATGCTTTGCGTCATGTAGAGGGACTAATTCGAAATGGGTCAACAGCCCCAGATAGAGTTGAGTTTGGAATCGCCACGCATTCAGTATATACTTGTCCTGAGGATTTGCTAAAGAAAGCATCAGATGTTGCGGCAGCAACAGGTTGTAAACTAAGCATACATACATCCGAAACACGCCAAGAAGTTGCTGATTGTCATTCCAAACATGGTATGTATCCTATCGAATATCTCGATAGTATTGGATACTTCCAAGATGGGACGGTGTGTGCCCATTGTGGTTGGGTAACGAAGAAAGAAATGCGAATTCTAGCAAAGCACCAGGCACATGCTGTTCATTGCCCAGTATCAAACATGAAACTTGCAACAGGTGGTACTCTTTCATATCCTGCTATGAAAGAAGCAGGAGTAGATGTTCGATTGGGAACTGATGGTGCTGCAAGTAATAATGCATTAGATATGCGAAATGAAATGAAATTCGCGAGTTTGATTCAAAGACATGATCATTGGAACCCTACTTTGCTTAATCCAATCGAAACATATGAATTGGCAGTTCGCGGATCTAAAGACTGGGTCGCATGGGATTTGAATGATATCAGGATGCGCCCAATTGGAAAAGATGGGAGACGTTTATTGGCCAATTTGATATACAGTACAGGGAATTGCATGGACATGTGGGTTGATGGACATGCACTACGATTAGACGGGTTGACAAAAGTACTCGATGAAAAGCAAATCATGAATGAATTGGAGGATGCGATAATCGAATATTATCGTGAAATCTAACACATTGGAAAGGATGGATTTTATGCAGGGAAGGAGGAAGTTAGCAATTCTCCTTGTATCAATTTTCATAATCCCATCCATTACTGGATGTTTTGGAAAAGATGATTCTGAAGATGATTCTGACCTTGAAGAAATACGTATCAATCACCTTAGAATGAAAGGTTCCCATAATTCGTATCATGTCAAGAGCCCCGTGCTATCATGGTATCAACCCGTGAATTACACACATGCTTCAATGGATATTCAAGCAGATCGATTGGGTGTAAGGCAATTTGAACTTGATGTATGGTATGTTCCAGGGGTCGGGTTGCGTGTGTATCACTATGTTGGTGATGATTATACAAATTGTAAAGGGTTTTCTGGTTGTCTTCAGGTGTTGCTTAATTGGTCAACAAGTAATCCCGAACATGCTCCAATTTGGATTTTTATTGAGCCAAAAGACTTGCCTAGTGCCGTTGAGGAATTGGATATTATCGAAATGATCCAAGAGGAATTAGCAGCGACTTGGCCCCGGAATAGAACTGTCACGCCAGAAGACGTTCAGGGTGATGCTGAGACATTACGAGAAGGGATTGTTAACAATGGTTGGCCTACATTGAAAGATAGCAGAGGAAAGGTACTCTTCGTAATGTTAGATAAAACCGAAATACGTGATCTTTATGTTGAAAGATATCCCACTCTCGATGGGCAATGGATGTTTGCTATTGTAGATGAGGCTGAACCACTCGCTTCAGTCATTTCATTCATCAATCCTGAAACTCAGCAAGAAAGATTGCAAAATGCTTCATCAACTGGATTCATGATAAGGACACGCCCTGATTCGGACACAATTGAAGCACGGGAAGGAAATTATTCTCGTTTTGAGCTGGCTCTATCATCTGGTGCACATTTTATTACTACAGATTTCCCTGGTAATGACCGAGAAATTGATTATTCTATTTGGTTACCTGAAGGGCCCGTTATGTGCAACCCACATACAGCACCTGCACACTGCACAACGCGTATGATAGAACCATGGGGCAACTATACTCCACTGCCGAGTATGTAGGGATGCTTTGATGGTTAGAGCCAAACTCCAAGGATTTGAGCAGCATGTCAACAACAAGAGATATTGATGAAAGCGAGTTCAATGGATGGAATGGTTTACTTGGTGCAATTAATCCTCAAAAGGTAAAATTAAATATTCTCTTAATTGCTCTCCCAATTGCAATTTATGCTGCATATTTTGCTCACAATGAGACCTTAGCATTTGTCGCTTCAATGATTGCAATAATGCCACTTGCATTCTTGATGGGGCAAGCAACGGAAGAAATTGCTCTGCGTACAGGTGAAGCATTGGGAGGTCTACTGAATGCAACATTCGGAAATGCTGCAGAGATGATTATTGCAGGAGTTGCAATCTTCGCTGCAGCAGAAGCGATTCAAGATGGAGATACTGAAAGTGCAAATGACATGATTCAAGTTGTAAAGGCATCATTAATTGGTTCGATTATTGGTAATTTATTGCTTGTTCTAGGTTTAGCATTTGTGTGGGGTGGGATCCATCACAAAGTGCAAAGTTTCTCTCCTGCGGCTGTTGGTGCAAATGGTTCATTACTACTACTTGCAGTTATCACACTCACAATTCCAACAGCATTTATGCTAACAACTGACAAAGCAGATGATGCAGTAACTGGGGCTCTGAACCTATCCCATGCTGCCGCAATTATTTTGATTGCATTGTATGGGTTGTTTTTACTCTTCCAACTCCGGACTCATCAAGATTTATTTGCAACTGATGGAACTCATGATGAAGATGCAAATATGTCAAAAAGGGAAGCAATAGTTTTGCTAATTGTTGCAACTTTGCTAGTTGGTTGGATGGCTGAGATTCTTGTTCATTCTCTGTCAGTAGGGGCTACAGAACTGGGGTTGAAACCATTGTTCATTGGCGTCATTTTGTTACCCTTATTTGGCAACGCTGCTGAGCATTTTTCCGCTGTTACTGTTGCGGGTAAAGATAAGATGGACCTCTCGTTCGCAATAGCAGTTGGTTCATCCACTCAGATTGCAGTATTCGTAGCACCTCTGATGGTCCTGTTAGCATGGACTCAGGATGTAGATCTATCCTTTAATTTCGGATTGTTTGAAACTATTGCAGTATTCCTCTCAGTGTTAATTGCAAACGCCATTGCAGCCGATGGGAAAAGCAACTGGCTTGAAGGAGCAATGCTCCTAGGGGCATATGCAATTCTAGGAGTTGCATTTTTCCTACACCCTTGATGTGAGTGAAATGCGAATTTCCATCACCGGAACTCCGGGAACAGGAAAAACAACCTTGTGTGATTTCACAAATTGGGAGGTGGAGAGTGTAATGTCTCTTGCGCGAAATGCTTCCTGTGTTGGGAGCCTAGACCCCACTGACGGAGCAATGCCTGTAGATGTTGAGAAATTAGTTTCAGTGTTACACAAATCTTGGAGTGATGTGGGAAATCCAATTCTAATTGATGGTCACCTTTCTCATTACCTCCCAGTCAATGCAATCGTGGTTTTGAGATGCCATCCAGAAACACTACGTGAACGATTAGTAATACGTGATTATTCGTCAATCAAAATTGATGAAAATGTGGAAAGTGAATTCATCGGCGTAATTTCGACGGAATGCTTTGAAAAGAAAGGTATTCCTACTCTTGAAATAGATACCTCGGTTATTCGAATTGAAGATGCTTTTAGCATTATTGAGGGTTGGGTCGCAGATGGTTTCAAACCCATGAGGCCAGAGCAGCCCATAGATTGGATTACAATTATCCACGATGGTGATTGAATGGCGTTTGAAAAGGCTCGAGGACTTTTGACTCGAATTCAGCAACCTTTAGTTAATAGAATGGGGGGGATAGATCCTGCTGTTCTAACATGGATTAGTGTGATTTTTGCGGGCTTATGTTGCTGGTTATTAGCCACGTCTAGTCGGGATGAGAACGGTGCATTACAACTTGTTGGTGCATTAGTGATGCTCTGTATTGCAGCCGAATTAGATGCACTAGATGGTGCAGTTGCTCGCACTCATGGGAAAGTAAGCAAATATGGAGATTGGTTAGATCACACAATTGACCGTCTCGTGGATTTAGGCCTCCTCATCTCTATTGGTTTAAATGCTGAATGGATTGGTTTAGGATGGTTGGGCTGGGCGGCCGCTACTATGACCTTGTTGGGGTCATACATGGGCACCCAAGCGCAATCAGTGGGACTTGGTAGAAATTATGGCGGATTTAGCCGTGCGGACAGGTTATTGACCACATTTATTGGGACACTGGTTGCTGCAATTCAAGCATATTGGGGAAAGGGAGATCTTGCCATCCCAAATTCAATCTCTAATCTCACTGGAATCGATTCACTGAATGGCTTAAGTGCAATTTTGATTATATCTCTAATTGGAGGTATTTGGACATTTTTAACGCGCGCTATTTCTTCACGGAAAGCACTTCTTTTGGAAGGAGAATGACCCGTTTTTGAAAAGCACTCTCTCAACCCGCCTATAGGCGGGTTAGAAGGCGTCACCCTCAAATGGACCGTGAGTGCACGGAGCACATAGAGGCGAAGCCATGCAAACTCGAACGACACGACTCTCGATGCTATTAGTCGGACTTCTTTTAGGGGCATTAATCACTTGGACTCCACCAGTTATTGCTGCTGGCGGAGGTAGTAGTGATGAAGCCGATTTACAAGCACAAGCAATCCAAGTGAACTTTGATTCTATGGCTGAACAAACAGTAGTTACATGGCAAAATATTGATACTGCAAACGGTACACTATGGAGCCAATTACAGAATACTTACTATCACTTATACCGTTCTTCATCACCGATTAATCAATCGACTATTCAAGCCGGACAAGCTCAATTGTGGGCAAACGTATCTGCATGTACTGCGATTAATATCATGGATTGTAGAGGGGCACCAAGTGGAACACATCCGGGTCATTCTGAGACATATCCACTACCTGCTGGAACTAATGGGACATTTTACTATGCTATCGTAACTTATTACCAACCCACTGATACCATAATTGGAAATTTTGTACACGGTGAATCAAATGTCTCTGAAGGTGTTGAAGAATTAACCAACACAATCACAGCACCTTTCTTTGTTCAAGCAGAATATGACTCCACGTTGTCGGTGACTGATATTTCATGGGTTAACCTCAACACCATTGTTCCTGATTCATTGCCAGAAGTTGGACCAATGGCCTATACAATCAAAGTATATCGTCATCAAGATATGGCAACTCGTTCACAATGGCCTGTTCTGATGAAGGAGCAAATTGCAACACTTGATGCAGGAGATACTTCCTTCAGGCATAATGTACCACCTGGTACAGATTATGGTATGTTCTACACAGTTACCTATGAGTACAATGGGTACGAAGATGTTCGCTTACTGGGTACCAACACATTGACCAATGCAATTCACGAAGACAATATCCCACCAGAAGCAATTGTTAATGTTCAAGCATCATTTTCCCCTGAAAGTTCAGGAGGGACTGGAAATACAACAATTGCTTGGGATGATATTCCTAATGAAAATGGAGAAACATATCACATTTGGCGTTCAGGAATGCCAATCAATGATACTACTTCACCTGAAGTTGAATTAATTGGTGAAATTGGTAGTGGCTATGAATTCTATCGGCACCAAATAGATCGAGGAATGATAGGATTAGCATACTACGCCGTCACTGCTTCTGATTCCAATGGAAATCACAATAATTCTGTCGCAGGAACTGCACAAGCTATCAACGCTGGCGGGGAAGGGAATGGTATCTTTGAAGATACGTTCAACCCTTGGTTTGCTGAACCAACATGGGTGACTGCAGAATATCTTGGTAATTCACAAACAACCATTACTTGGACTGATCAACTCGGTGTAGAAGGTGAACAATACCACATATGGAGGTCTAGTGAAAGACTCACATATCTTTCCAATCTAGAACTCGTTGCAGAATTAGTTGCAACTGTACCAGATAGTGTAGAAACTGTAACAGTTACCGTACCTCCTGATGAAGTACGCACATCCTATTACTGTGTTTCATCTGTAGCACAATATAGCCATTCTGCAGAACCATACGAGGACCTTAGGTTCCAAAGAAATTGTGCTAATGGTGATGGTACGGGAACCGCTTCTCCAATTATCGAAGATACACTACGTCCCTCTTTACCATTCTTGCAAGAAGCTACAATGACTGATCAAGCCGGTTCTAAAATCACCCTATTGCGCTGGTTGAATGATATTACTGAATCGGGTGAAACCTATCAATTATGGGTTCATTATGGGGACCCATTCTTTGGAAATGAATCTTTATCGAGTGGTGATATTGCCCTTGATTCAGAATGGCAGCCTGTTTTAGACCCCGTTTATGCTGAGTTCAACAATGAACCTGATTTCACTCGCACTGTAGCCCTTGATGCGAATCTGAATCAAGAAACATGGTATGCCCTTACCATTACTGACGAGTGGGGGAATACAAATACACAATTTGCTAAATCTTCAAACGCACGTTCGGTAACAGAAGATACAACTCCTGCTGAAATTACGATAGAAGTTGTTGACGGTGATGACAATGTTGTCACTGCTTTGCATGCAGGACAATATACAATGAACATTTATTCTAACGAGCCATTGTTGGAATATCCAATCATTAATCTAACAACCTCGGATTACATAAGTGATAATTTTGATGTTGTACTCTCAGGGCAGTCCTTTACTGACCAATCTGCAACAGAGCGAGCCACCCCCATCAGTAATGTACCCAATGGATATAAGTTCAACTTCGAAATTCCAGCTACTACGGATACATCTCAATTACGCCTCATCCTAGCTGTTGTTGATAATTCTGGCAACTTAGGAGAAATCGATGTTACGGGATGGGAAATTGATGCGCAAAACCCCGAAATTCAAGTTTATGCACCCACGTCAAACAGTTTGTACTTGTATGGTGAGTCAGTACACATCTATGGTGCTGTTACAGATGATGTAGGCATCGATTCTGTGCAAATAAGATTCCAATATTATGACAATGGATTAAGGAAGGACACTGTTTGGACTAATGTAACTGATTTAACTCCCTTCGAAGGGGAAGATGGTGCATTCGTCTTTGAATGGTGGGAACCTGCTTCTACTTTCATTGATACCGATCGTAATCAAAAGGTATTCCTTAGAGCAACAGACACTGCTGATAATCTCGTAGAATGGGAAACACAATTTACAGTAGACCATTGTGTGCGAATTATAGTTGATTTTAGCACTGCATGTGATGGGCAAACTTCACTAGAACCTGGGGCGATAGAGGATGAAGAAGAACCTGGGATGCTATCAATGCCTTATTTGATGATTTATATTCTAGGAGCAGTGAATCTAATATTGCTTATTATCGCAATGCTAAGCCTTGTTTTGCAATCAACCAGTGGGGCAAAGAAGAAATCGGAAGATGGGGAAGAAGATGAAGATTGGATGATGGAATTCATGGGAGGCGGCGGAGATACAGGAGCAGGCTCCCCAGATGATGTTCGCAATGATATGGCTTCATTGTCAGAAGATGCAACAGAAAGGGCAGAAGCAGAGGATCCATTTGCAGCATCTGAAGGACGAGATCGAAAGCGTCGCACTAAAAAGGACAAGAAGGACAAGAAGGAAGTCGTTGAAGAAGAAGCTGATGATTCTGATGAAGAAGATGAATTTGATGATGAAGATGATTGGGATGATGAAGATGAAGAACCTAAGAAAAAATCTGTCAAAAGAAAATCCGTCAAGAGAAAATCTGTAAAGCGCAGGAAATGAATAGAACGGTGATTTTCTGTTTGGTTCAGACAATCCTGCATTGGCAATAGACCAATATCGAAACTGTATCCAAGATGGGAGACTGGAATTTAGTGAAGTCATGGCCTCAGGGCTTAGTGAAGATTTACTATCAAGAAAAGAGCGGACATTAACAGATCAAGGGCATCTTGTTACAGTCCTCAGAGATCTTGCTTGCATCTATGAAATTCGCAATAAATGGAAGGATAGTCGAAATACAGCTCCAGTATTAAGCAAAGCACGAAAGCAATATGTCAAGTTACTAAAGAAAAACGACATGATTGATGCTGCAAAAGATGCTGCTGGTATGGAAGCAGAAGATGAAGTGCAACGTGGTCGAGTACGTGCACATGAAGGGAAGTTGAGGAATTCGCTTTCGCATTACAAACGTGCCCTCAAAATCAAGCCATTATATATCGAAGCGGCATATCGTCAACTTGAGGCACATGAACAAATCAAATCAACGCTAAAAGGTGCAGGGAAATCAGCAATTCGTTTATCAAAAATATTGGGTAATTCAGGTCCAGTTACCCGATCAGGGGAGTCATTTGAATTGAGGCCTGATGGTGCAGCAGTACAACTACTTGATACTCTGATTATCGACATCGAAAGGTGGTTGACTTCAGAATTAGAACTACCTAGAAAATCGGCTGAAATGCTATCTTCTTCTTTAGTAGAAATAAAGCGCCAAATGGTAGCTATCGAAGCCGGTGAACAAGCTGCAAATGAAAGGTTGCAATCTGCAATTGATTCTCTGGTTCCAGCCGTGGACTACCACACCTATTCAAGAGGTAGTTAATCAATCAGATTTACCCAAATATGACATCCATTTACGGCAAGCGGGACACCAAGTCCAGCGATCACCACTTTGAACCGTTTCTTGTACAGCCCCCCCACATTCTGTACAAGGTGCATGAATAGTAGACATCAAAGCCGAAGATTCTGGAGATCCTGATCCCCTTGAACGGCGCATAAACAAAGGGATTAGTAATAAAATAATCAAAAGCGCTCCTGATGCAAACCAAATTGTACTAGATACCCCATTACTTTCGGATGATTCATCATCCTGTTCACAAGGTGTACAGTCAGAAGTATCCCCACATCCAATTGAAGCCGGTGCTTCATATTCTCCACAACAACCATTGCAAGTAATCATCTCATCATTATCCGTGGTATTATCATCTATGAAATCATCAATTTCAGGTTCATACGTGAAATTAATCCAATATTCAAGTTGTTGACCGTCTTGGGATTGAGTGATTAATCTCAGAGTCAAGCGATCATCAGAAGGGGCTTGATTTCGTGTGACTTCAGTTGAAGCCAAACTGTTACCTGATGTGAACTCCAGCCATGTCCACCAAGCAAGTGCCCCTGGTGGTTCTATGTCAGGCATATGATCATCCATGCCTTCAGAAGCATTCCAAGATACCCCATACAATTTGATGTTCGCAGTGCTATCTGAAACTGACTTCCAACTAACAAGAATTGTCCAAACCTGTGCATCTGAGAATACCGAGATATCCAATTCTTTGGGAAGTTCGAAATCCATTGGTTCATCACAACGCGACGGGTCATTTGGATGATTGTCAATTCTTTCACCTGTATTCGATGCTGTTGGACAGCCATCACCATCTAAATCAGACCAAGCAAGTGAATCTAAGAAAAATGCATCACCCGATTCTACTCGCAGCCCATCCATTCCGAGGTAGTATGAGTAATTGTTACCCCATCCATCGCCATCAGTATCTTGGGATTGAACATAATCTTCTGGAAATGCGTCACCGTTCTCAATGATTCTTAAGCCATTTGAATCAAGTGTATAAGAATAATTATCTCCAACTAAATCGCCATCCCTATCCATCCATTGGGTTGGGTCATTTGGAAAGGCATCACCACGTTCATTTTCACGGTAGTTTGTTTGTTCATCTACATTGTAGAGGTAGGTATCACCATGTCCATCACCATCAGTATCGCACCATTGTTCGGGGTTTGATGGCCAAGCATCACCAAATCCTGCACCAAGTACACAAGCAGGCCACTCACTATCTGGATCTGACCATTGATCACCATCTGAATCTGGACAACCATTCCGATCATAGGAACTTGTTCCCCAAACTGTCAGACAGCCATCGCCACCTGCTCCCGCAGCATTATTATCACCATATCCATCACCATCAGTATCAATCCATTGCAAAGGATTGAGAGGGAATTCATCATTCTCATCGATGTAACCGTCACCATCACTATCTGGAATCAAAGTATACCATGTACCAAGGTGATTGGCAACTATGAGTTCGCCTCCGTTAGAACGTGCCAAGCCCCTAGGAATACCAGGTAGCAACCACGAGCCTCGCATTGTCATATTCAACCCATCATAGAACTCGATTTTACCGGATAAACTAGTCCCTGCATCGCCTGAAGCAATCACCATTGAAGATGCATCAATAATTAATCCTCCAAAGGCTTCTTGAGAAAAAGTAAATCCTAACAATGATTGGGCATTATCAGCATCCCAAATGATAGCAGTGCCATCCCACCCTGCAGACATCAAAATATTCTCAATAGGATGCCAAGTTAATGACCCAGTATAATTTTGATGGGAATATTGGACTCCGTCATCATTCCAAACTGATGCAAGTGGGTTACTTGTATCCCATAATCGAACAGAACCATTCTGGGCTGCGCTTGCTAACCAATCGCCACTTGAACTAAATTCTAACGCCCAGTGCTCAACTGAATAATCCCAAGAGCGTACTTCTGTCAATTGATCTAAATCCAAAATTGAAACTTTTCCAGCAACATTAGTCATACTGTAATTTTGTGTCCACGACATTGCAAGGAAATTATTGATTGGATGGAGAGCTATTCTCCCGAATGATTGAATTGGATGGTAATTATCAATTCGCCAATCCCACATTTGCTTACCATCTGCGCCACAAGCCACAATTGTTCCATCAGAAAATCCAACAATAGTTTCCATTTCAGTTAGAATAACGCTCTTTGCATATGGAAACACTCCGATGTTTTGACCATAATCGGGATGGAAGCATTGACTCGAAATTTGCCCAGTGACAAAACTTCTTACTGTGGCTACACCGCTTGATTCTGCTAAAGCAATTAATGGATTGAATGGATGAATTGCTATTTCACGCATCAAATCAGAACCAAACCGGTAATCAATTTCAAGTTGATTTGTGCTAAAATCAATATTGTAAATTTCAATCGAACCGTCTTTGCCTGCACTAATGATTTTGTTTCCTTGATCACCGGTTGCTATAGCGGTAACATCTGCTGGATATGATTTGCCACTAGATACTGTAGAATGCCACCCATAGTCCCCAAGAATAGTTCCGGCTCCATCCATGAATAATATCTTACCAGGGTCTGTCATTCCAGCCGCAACATAAGCACCAGTGGGGGTCCATTGCAAACTGGTTAGATACTGAGGTACAGGGGTATACCAACTAACTGCACCCGTGTCCACAAAAAAGTCAACAATAACTCCTTCAGATGGGCGATTATACGCAATCGTATAAGTTTGAACTATCGGGTTGAAATCAATAGCCCAAGCAGATGATTCTCCACCTGCAATATTCCTATGCCATGTTTGGGCTAGAGATGAGCCCAATACATCCCAACCAGCAACTGTGTCCCTATTTGCTCCAATGGCTGAATCATAATATCGATTTAATGATGCCACAAAGGTTCCATTATCTGAGATTGCACAATCTGTACCCCAATCATTTGTGAAAACATGCGCACTATTAGCAAAAGACCCATCGATGAAAAATGCGGTATCAGCAACAACAATCTCTCCCCCAATATTGGGATCATTGATGTCTCCGCAGAATACCAACCGATTGTGATCTAATGTTGAGTCAAGCCCCCACAACCACCCAGAGTAGCCTCCTGTCAAGTTATCAGTCCAATGGCCACTTCGCATTGATGTTGCATTCATAGGCCAGGTTTGACCCGTGTCAATTACTTCGTAACTAAACCATTGAGTCCCGTTATCTGCTGCCAAGACGTGTTGATTATCCAACCAAATAACTTCAACAAGGGAATTTTGATGATTGGCATGGAATATTGTTCGCCCATCACTTGTATTCCAAACTGTCAAGACATTAGAATTAATGTCGACCACTGCAACCAATTCACCATCAGGGGACATATCAACTTCCCATAGCAATCCAGTAGGTTGGGGTTGGTATAGACGTGCAGTCCAACCTGCCCCTACATAGGGAGTTTCAGTTAATGTCCAATTCTGTTGATTGTTGATCTGAGTTTCAGAACTTTCTACATCTGAAAGATAAAATTCATTTTCCAATGGAATCATTGAAAGAATTAACAGTATCAACAATAAAATTGAAACTTGAATTCGACCTCTATCCATATTCTTAGGGACGTGATTTAGGCCTTCAAATCTACTGCGAATTGCATCTGTCACAAAATAAGGACTTCCTAGCCACTCTAAAAGTATGGCTATTTCGATTAAACGAGTATATGCAAGCCATTTACGGCGGTTTGAAAAGGGGTCTTAAAACCGCTTCCTCAACTCTTTTTTGAGGGTAACGGTTATGATACCGACAGCGAGCCTGACATCATGCGCCATCTCATAGACAGGGTATTAGAATTACAAGATGAAGACGAAGAAAGTAGTGTCAGTGTTACTCACAAGGAAAGTCCCGATAACGCTGAACTACATACATTATTGAAGTCATTACAACCACGAATTCGTGTATTCGGTTGTGGAGGCTGTGGAGGAAATACGGTTGATCGTCTAAATGCAGCTGGCTTGCTGGACGAAGAGTCTGCCAGAGGTTATGCAGTAAATACAGATGCACAACACCTGCTGCGTGTAGGCGTCGAAAATAAAATGCTCATAGGGCGTACTGCAAGAGGTCGTGGCGCTGGTGGTGACCCTGAGAAAGGTGAAAAAGCTGCATTTGAGTCTGAACGCACTCTTCAGAAAGCCGTAGAAGATTGTGACCTAGCATTTGTTACTGCTGGATTAGGAGGAGGGACGGGGACAGGTAGTGCCCATGTTGTTGCACGATTAGCTAAAGATGCTGGAGCATTGACCATCGCAGTTGTCACTTATCCGTTTGAATCTGAAGGTACACTTCGAAGGCAGAATGCTGAATGGGGACTAGAACGTCTGCGCGAAGTTTGTGACACTGTTGTCGTTCTGCCAAATGAACGATTGCTCCAAGTAGAAGGTGTTCGTGATTTACCAATTGAAGCCGCGTTTCGTGTGGCCGATGAATTACTCATGAGATCAATTGCAGGTGTTACAGAACTTGTTACGAAAGAAGGATTGGTTAATCTTGACTTTGAAGATCTACGTACTGTTATGCTCAATGGTGGTGGGATGGCAATGATAGGCCTAGGGGAAGCAAGTGGGCCAGAAAGAGCAGTGGATGCAACGTTAGAAGCCTTAGACAGCCCCTTATTGGATATTGATGTAAGTGATGCTCGTGGTGCCTTAGTGAATGTCGTTGGAGGTTCAAATTTGACATTAGGAGAAGCCGAAGCCTGTGCTCAACAAATTCGTGAAAGAATTAATCCATATGCTCGAATAATTTGGGGAGCTACTGTTGATGAGGCAATGGGAAGTGAAATTAGAGTCATGCTAGTCTTAACAGGTGTAAAGTCACAGCAAATATTCGGTGCTGCTGCACATCAGCAACTACGGACTTTACGTAATCGCACAATTGAGTTCGTAAATTGAACAATTAAGAAAAAAAACCGGCGTAGTCGGGCACGGTGTGTTTAAGAGAGGAGGTCAGGTCGCGAGGGACCTCTGAGGTTATCCCATGTCCAGTGAAAGCAAAAGCAATGGTGAGCAAGGCACTTCATTTGAAGGGCGTGTGCAAGCATGGCAAGACAACATAGAATCTGGAGTCCGTGGGTTAGGGAAGGGTTCTTGGGCACGTATTTTGAAGATGGCACGCAAGCCAACTTCGCTTGAATTTAAGCAAACATGTATTGTCTGTGGAATCGGAATGTTTGTGCTCGGCTTTATTGGATTTGTATTACTCGTCTTGATGGACAATGTCCTACCATCTTTCTTTGATTGGTTGACTGGTGGCTATTAAAGGAGTTGAGAAAATGACTGAGCTCGATGAAGATATAGACGTAAACGAAGAAATTATGGAAGAATCAGAAACTAAGAATGAAGTTGTGGTAGAAGATTTCAATATGGATGATTCACCAAAATCTGACGGATTCATTGCATTTGTACGTCATGAAGACAAAGTTCTCCTATTACAAAGAGCCGATTCAGTGGCTGACTTTGCAGGGGCTTGGGATGGTATTTATGGCGTCGGAGATTCAAGAGACATCAATGTCGTTTTGACTAGAATTGAACAAGCGACTGGTATTCCTGCATCCTCTCTAACCCATGTTCGTAGTGGTGCGCCACGTGGTGTAGAAATGGGGAATCGCCTCTTTGATATCCGTCCAATGCTCTTCCTTTCTGAATCAACTGAAGTTGAACCAAAGACATTGTACAAGAGTGCAGATTGGGTCGACCCGGGTTCTATACAAGACAAATCATACAGTGTATCTCAACTTGGACAATTGTATGGAGATGTTTCCGCTTACCTCTACATTGTAAAGACGACTATTGGCCAGGAAGAAAAGGTAGCAAGAGAAATGCAAGCACGCCTTTCTGGAACTGGTTCTCTCCAAGATATTCGTGACGAAATCTATGGTGTATTACATCCATCAGTCATGCGAGGGTACATCTTTGTTGAAGCAAGTGCTTTCCACCACGTTGAGAAATTGATTGGGCGTGCCGGAGATCGAACGACACCATTGAAGAATTGTAGTCGTGTATTGCCTGGAACTGCGCCACTTGGTGATGTCACACCTTACCTTGAACCCAAGGCAGCAACAGCTGGTATCGAAGAAGGAGACATCGTCGAAATACGTGTTGGTGCTTTCAAAGGTGAACGAGCCCGTGTCACAAACATCGCTGAGACCAAGGAAGAAGTCACTGTTGAGCTGTTTGAAGCCGCGGTACCAATCCCGATTACAGTGAGAGCAGATCAAGTGCGCGTCACACAACGCGTGGACTAACTGAATTGAGGCCTCACGCGCGAGTTATATACAGGGAGCAAGTCGGCGAGGCGCTTGAATAGGAGATGAGACCATGTCTGCACGCAATGAAACCCCTCACACAGTACTGAAAACACTCGGTCAAGAGAAGTGTAATGGGTCATGGGATGCATCGACAGAAAACCTCTCAATTCAGCAAGTCATTGAGGTTTCTGAAACCAAAAAGGACAAACTCACAGGTAAAGATCAGAAGGCGCGTGCCTTGGAAGTAATGGGAACATGTGTCTCAATGCGCGTTAATGTAGAAGGCATGCGCCCGAAGGAAGCTATTGCAGCAGTAAAGAACGGAGACTTTGATTCACAATTCAATTAAGAAAAAAAACACGGATTGCGGGAGAGGGGTAACCCTCGTAGACCGCGGGGGTGAAAAAAATGGAAAAAAATATCAGAAAAGCAATCGAGCAAGCACTTGAAGAGGCTCCGGCTCGAAAATTTGTTGAATCGGTGGAATTCGCATTCACCATTAGAGACGTCGACCTAAAGAACCCGTCAAATCGGATTCAAGAAGAAATACGCCTACCGGCTGGTCGTGGGCGAGAACCAAGTATCGCTATGTTCGCAGATGGAGAAATGGCTGCAAAAGCAAAAGATGCAGGTATTGTAGTCATCGATCCTTCACAAATTGAAGAACTCGGAGGTACCCGTCAAAAGGCCCGTAAACTCGCAAGAAAGCACGACTTTTTCCTAGCAGAAATCCCTCACATGGGCCCAATTGGTCGGTTCCTCGGTGTAGTTCTTGGTCCTCGAGGTAAAATGCCTCGTCCAGTTCCACCTGTCGCTGATCCAGCTGCTATTGCAGCAGGTTTGAAGAATGTCGCAATTGTTCGCAGTCGGGACAAAATTACATTTCACACTGTTGTCGGTACACGAGATCAAGGAATTGATGCTCTAACAGAGAATGGTATAGAAGTCTGGAAGCGAGTCACAAGTAAGTTAGAACGCGGCAATGGTAACATTCGTTCATTCTACGTCAAGACATCTATGGGGCCATCTGTCAAAGCTGAGGTGACACTATGATACCAAAGGTTGCACCTTGGAAGAAAGATCGCGTTGGTGTACTAACTGACTTGCTAAAGCAAGAAGGTGTAGTCGGTATTATCGATGTTGAAGGAGTACCTGCAACTGCAATGATTGGTATGCGAAATACACTTCGTAAACAAATGACTCTAACAATGGCAAAGAAAACACTTGTGCGTCGCGCATGGAAGAAAGCCGGACTAGGCGAGGAAGGACTTGATGAACTCCTTGATGGTGTTAGACTACCCATGCTTGTTCATTCAGATTCAATGAATGCTTTCCAACTCTATGCTGAATTAGATAAAACTCGTACTGGTCGAGCTGCTAAGGGTGGAGACATTGCTCCTAATGACATTATTATTGAGGAAGGGCCCACTACTTTCCCACCAGGCCCAATTGTTGGTGAATTCAACTCTGTAGGTATCCCTGCGAAAATTGACAAAGGCAAGGTTGCAATTGTCAAGACTGTTACTGCAGTCGAGAAAGGAGAAGAAATCAGTGCGGATTTAGGATTAATGCTTTCTAAATTAGATATCAATCCAATCGAAATCGGTTTGATTCTTTCTGGTGCCATTGAAGGTGGCATTTTGATGCCTGCTGATGACCTTAACCTCGATCTGGATGGCTTCACGGCCTCGGTCAAGACGGCCACAAGTGGCGCGTTCAACGTCGCTTGCAACATTGGATGGTTCACAAACGAGACTGTCACAGCCCTGCTCTCAAAGGCAGTTGGAGAGGCTCTTTCAGTGGCTGTCGAAGCTGGCATTCCAAACAGCGAAACAATGCCCATACTAATCAGTCGGGCTCATTCGCACATGTTGTCTGTCGCAGGACAAATGGATTCCTCTGCATTGGGTGAAGACTTAGCCAATGCACTAGGCTCTGCAGCAACTGCTGCAGTAGCTGCCCCTACTTCCAATGAGGCACCGGCTGAAGAAGCCGTTGCTGAAGAGGAAGAACCTGAGGAAGAGGCTACCTTCGGTGGCCTAGGGGACATGTTCGGTTAAATCGAACTAAAATAAAATAAAAAAAGGTGAAAAAAAATGGAATACGTATATGCTGCTATGATGCTGCATTCTGCAGAGAAAGAAATTGATGAGAAGGCTGTTGGCGCCGTACTGAAGGCTGCTGGCGTAAAGGCTGATGATGCACGTGTGAAAGCACTAGTCGCTAGTCTAGCCTCCGTAGACATTGGAGAAGCTATGAGCCAGGCTATTGCGGCACCCGCTGCAGCAGCGCCTGCTGCCGCAGCTTCCGCTGGTGGTTCAGATGCTCCAGCCGCTGAAGAAGCAGCAGCTGAAGAAGCAGAAGATGAACCTGCAGCTTTCGAAGGTCTCGGCTCTCTCTTTGGCTGAAACTCTTGCAGAAGCATAATCTAAACACACAAGATTACACTACCCACGTGATGGGGCGCTCCCGAGCGTTTGTTGGCCGTCTGATCGATAGATTGGACAGTTGCCGGGGCGGCCATTCACCCGCGCCTCGTCCGGCATAACCCGGTACTGTGCCCCATCTACGTGGATTTTTTTTATAGCGAATGATTTCTTGTTCCTGCGACATCCTCATGACCAAGTGGCATTAGTCAGTTACATGGCACGGCCACGAAGAGTGACTTTGGAAGTTTCAATCACTCCAACACAAGCGATCCGTGCCTTCAGAGAACTTGCTGATGAAGCCAATTGGGATTGGGAGCGAGAAGAAGGTAGCCGAATGGTAGATCGGTGGATGATTATCATGCCCCTCACTCGTTCAACGCGAAGTTTCCGTCTAGCTATTACAACTGGAGAAGGCACTGGAATTATCCTAACAGCATGGGAAGAAGTAAGTGGTTCTAGAGGGGGAGTTTCAAAAGTCGAATGGATAATTCCAGGGCATTTAACGAGTGGACCATTGCATCAATTAATCGAAGCATGGTCTGCAAAGCACCCAAGATGCCCATGGAGATGGAGCTTTGGAGAACGTTCGCTTATTGGTTTCTTGTTACCTGTTTGGCGAAGAAGTCGTCGGGATTTTCGTAAATTTGGAATCGATACTCGCAGACGCAGTTGGCCGTTACAAGCAAATTGGCCACCTAGTGATTGGCCCGATGCAAGAGAAGAGGAATGAAAAACTCACAGAAGGCAGGTTCATCAACCATTCACTTACTGAGTGTCATGAGGGGAGTTCATGGATGCGGACACAATCATCTCGAAATGGTTCTCCACACGTGAACAAAAGATTACTTGGGCCGTGAGTTTGGCTTTCCTTCTAATCTTCCCACTATATTTCTCAAACATGGCGGCTTTCCTACCAGGAAATGCTGTTGTCGATGACACTGGTGGCTCAGGAAGTTGGGATGTCAAATTTACAGAAACTGTTGAGGACGAAGATTCAGAAACAATTGAGGGCATGGAAGATGCAGAAATCTTTGAATTGGAATTTTCCTATGAGGATTTAACATCCAATTTAGCCTATGTCAAAATTACGGTATCCCACGATGAAAGTAACGAAAGGGGGCCTGATCCTTCTCCTGGCCCAATACCGGATGTCACTCCTTCTTGGCCTGTACAATGCGATACTGTCGATGTTGAAATTGATATGAGTGACATCAATGGATATGTGGAAAATGGTAGTACAACTTCTAGTTCATCATCTGATTGCCCCAGTGAACAGGTTCTTTTCATTTACATGATACAAAATTACACTGGTATGAATTACAATACAAAGGGTTCGAAAAATTCTATTCTCGCTTCATATGATGATGAAGGGTTGGGCCGAGGAGATTGGTATGGTGAAATCGAATTAACAGTGAATACCGGTGGCCCGAATGGCCCTACTGGCAATCGAGACAATGGAGAAGATGTTACAGTCAGTTGGGAAATAGTGTCAACTGTAGTTGAAGTAACAAAATCTGTCGAAGACGTCGGTGCCGAAGTTTAATCCAACGGTACAAACGCTGTTAAACCAGTTCTTAATGGGGTATTCATGAACGACGGCTTAGCATGGTTTATATTTGCAGGAATTCCCATGTTAATGTGGATTATTGGATCCTCGTTGAAAGTGATAAAACAATGGGAGGGTGCTGTTGTTTTCCGCCTTGGTGTATGCAAAGGAGTATTGAAACCTGGACTTCGAACAGTACTTCCATTCGTTGACAAACTTGTCCGCTGGGATATTCGAATGCTCATCAATGACGTACCAGGCCAATCCGTTGTGACTAAGGACAATATTTCACTAACAATTGATGCTGTTGTTTTCTATCGTGTGCGAAATCCTATGGATGCTGTGAACAAAGTGACCAATGCACGTGAGATGATTGCAATGGCTGCACAAGGAGCACTTCGTGATGTCATTGGCTCACTAGAACTTGATTCTGTTCTTCAGCAACGAGAAATGATTGCAGATAAAATTCGTGCAAACCTAGATGAGGCAACTGATCCATGGGGTATCGATGTTAGACACATTGAATTAACCGATTTACAATTACCACACGACCTGACACGTGCAATGGCAAAAGAGGCTGAGGCTGATCGTGAAGCAAAGGCGAGAATTATCAAAGCAAGTGCTGAAAGAGAAGCCGCCGCCAAACTTGCAGAAGCGCAAGAATTGTTCACACGATTCCCTGCTCTAATGGAACTTCGCCGCCTTCAAGTGTTAACTGAAGTTGGGGCGGAGCATAATGCCACTCGAATCATGATGCTGCCTGATACTCTACTAGAGGCTGGCCCAGGTGTTCTTAGCAAGATGTTAGGGGGTGGAAAGTGATGGAAGATTTCGAATTCATATGTGGCCTTTGCTGTAGTTTAGGCATTGGTTTGGCTCTTATGGGATTCCTCATCAGTGGCGGGAATTCAATGTTCATCGTTCCAGGTTCACCGCCAGGAACCCATCCACCAAGAGGTGCATGGCCTCGACGTGCCATGGGTGTACCTTGGACTGTGTTTGACCAATATGAAAGAGGTGTCCGATTCCGGTTTGGAAAGGCTGTACAAAAAGAAGTAGGAGTAGGAGTTCGATTCAGAATACCAATCATGGAAGAATTGATTTCAGTTGATATTCGAGATCGACCTGAAAATATTCCAAACCAAGTTTGTATCAGTAGAGACAATGTATCCATCAAAGTGGATGGTGTTGTGTATTGGAAAGTATTCCAACCATTGAATGCTGTTTTGTCCGTTGCGGATCCTAGCGCTATCATTCGTAATGCAACTATGGCGAACCTACGAGTTGTTATTGGAGAGTTTACACTTGATGAACTTCTTCAAAAGCGTGAATTGATTGCTAATAGACTCGAAGAATTACTTGATGGGTTCAGTCGTCCGATTGGTATAGACATCTCACGTGTAGATATCACTGATGTCGTTATCCCACACGATATGCAACGTGCAATGGCTCGAGAAGCAGAAGCGCAACGAGAACGCCGTGCTCGCTTAATTAGAGCGCAAGGTGAAGTTGAGGCTGTTAAGAATCTTGGACACGCAGCACACACACTTGCTAAGAATCCAGAATTGCTTGAACTCAGACGTCTACAGACTGTTGGTGAATTAGGCATGGAGCAGAGTACATTGATTACACTTGTACTACCTTATGATTATGGACACCTCGGTGGTGGCCGTGCAAATTCCGAAAAGAGATTCTCAGACGAAGATAACCAAGCATTCTTGGATTCCCTAGGGATTGCTTTAGATGAGGTTGAAGTTGTTGTTCTGGAAGAAAGTGATGTCAACCAAGCGGCAACAGCGGTGGAAGAAATGGCACCTAGTGGATTACCTGATATGACTGGAATGATGTCTCCAGCACCACCAGAGGATACTTCACAAAGCCAAGATTAGGTTTTAGCGACAATTTTCACAACAGCGTTGTCAGCTAATTCATGATCGGCTCCAATGACCCTGCCGGTTCTAGCGTCCACTGCTCGGATGAACCCATCGCCTAAGTCAGAGTGAACTGCATAAGCAAGCCCTTTGGCAACAGTCCCTCGTTCAACAAGCAATGCATCTGGTAGGATTCGTCCATCACCATCAGTCCAATGTGTTTCATCCTGCACAGGGTATGCCACAATTCGATCAAGTCGTTCTCGCACAATTTTGGACACTAATGGTACTAAACCCGTTCCTCCTAAACGATGCAATCGCTGCCGGATTGCCTCAAGCCCTTTTTTTTGTGGCTCAGATAGATTCAATTCACCTGTATCTGTAATAGAGAAATCAGTCGAGCCAATTGGATAATCAATTAATCCTACTTTTGCGGCCCTTCGTAAGGCCAATTCTGAATCGGCACTTGTTGGAAGAAGAATTCCGCCCTCTGATTCAACATGCACTTGCAATGCATCCCAAGCCCCATCTTCGGCTTCATCGGCCTTATTTGCTGCTACACAAAGCGGGAAGACTGATCTTCGCAAATGGTGTGACAATATTGTTCTCGTAGTTGTATCCCAATCCCATGGATTTGATTCACTTGCAGAACAATCGCGTTTGAAGGAATCTAAGGCGTTCATAACTTTGGATTCTGTGGAGCCAATTCCAGATAGTTGCCCGTGGATGTAAGTAACCAATCCACGCTCACCCTCTGCCTGAACTCGACGGACGCCTCGCACCCAACCTGAATCCAAGATTCCATGAATCCACATGGCCAATTCTTCAACGAGGAATGTATGTTCTTCAATAGGGTTGCAAGCCCCAGGGCCAATTGGATTTCCTTCCAAATCAGTTGCACCTGAAGCGTCTACAACTTGGATCAAAGCATCACACTGTGCTAAATCATTCAGAAATTGATTTCCTCTACCCTTTCCATCGTGTGCCCCAGGAACCAAACCTGCAACATCAACCAATGTGACTGGGACTCGGCGGACGTGTCCTACACATGCCCCAGTTCGAGGTTCGCAAAGACTACCCATTTTGGGATCGTCTTCTGTAACTGGGTCTAAACGGCCATCTGATTCTTTCTTACTGCGTAAGTCCTTGCAAGGGCAATCCGACTGTGCAGGAAGAAAAGTTACTCCTACATTTGGATCAATAGTTGTGAAGGGATAATTCGCTATCTCAACTGCGCTTTCGGTCAAAGCCGAGAAAGTGGTAGACTTCCCCACATTGGGTTTGCCAACCAACCCGATTCGCATGGTCACTCTTCCTCGTCAGCCTCTGCATCGCTGATGACATCAATCTCTGTATCAATTCCAGCACCAGCCGCCAGAAGTTGACGGATTGTGGTTGTGCCTGGTGTAAGAGCCATGCGAGGCGCGGTGAGGCCGCTTGGTGAAGAGGTGCCGATAATGGATCCACTGAAATGTCCTCTAATCATATTGAGCATCATGAAAATGGCACCAATGGCCACTGCATAGAAGGCAATCGAAGAAAGTGTGTTCAAATCATTTACTGCACTCATGTCAAGTAATTCCAATTCGTCATTAGCTGTAATAACTTCCGCCATTGCAGCATGTGTCATTGCAGCACTCATCGATAAGAGGAAGGCAATTGTTGCACCACCTGCAAACATCCACATCACAGTTCGCGAAGTTTGGTTACTGTGTAGGGCACGACCTGAAGCCGCAGGGAAGCAAGTTATTGCGCCACCCAAAGCAATCATTCCCATTGCACCCCATAGGAACAGAGATTCCAATGGTGCTTGCATGTGAGTAATATCACCTGCAGAATGAGCATCTGAGGCTGTGAAAAGGCTTCCTGCTGCACTAGCAACAAGCAAGAACATACCTAGCATTACTGATGTTGTACCTGGACTGTTACTTGCAGCGCTCCAGTTTGAGCGAGCCGTTTGGAATACATTCATTGCAGCAGCCATGAGAGGAATCAAACTGGCTGCAAAGAAAATTGTCAATACGCTTGCATCTCCACTTGAAAGGGCTCCTTCGGCTGCAGAGACTCCTATTGGACTGATTGTGACAAAAGTCAACATAACAGTAGCACCAGCCAATGCTCGACTCCAAAGAGGAACGCCCGATTCTTTAGGAACTACATAGTAAGCTACAGCAAGAGCGCTAGCAAGCATAGGCAATACTTCGAGGCTTTCGTGAATGGCATCATTTACACCAACAACATAGCAAACAGCGCACATTAGTAGTGGAAGAGACAAACCGAAAACTATCAACCATTGACTTGGTTGAATTTGATCGCTTGTTCGGTTACCCAGTGTGAGTAGATGATTTGCAATCACTCCCAAGATTGTCGTTACAAGGACCACGTCGCTGATTGTTCCTAAGTTATCACCAATTGAACTGTTCATATGTGCTGCTACAAATCCCATAAGGAGACCAGTTCCATACCCATATGAAGTAAGGATTGCATTAGTGTCGCTAGCCAATCCTGGTCCTGAAAGGCGACCATTGATATGTAGGCCAGCTCCAATCAGAAGCATCATTATTCCACCTTCCGCTGCTAGAGTAGCTGCTACTGAAAGTTGAGACGCTGATGGGGAATAACCAATCCCGTCTAGACTTGCAATTGCATCTGGTTCATGCCCTACCCACATTGAAATGAAAGTAAATGTTGCACCAATACAGGTCCAAAGCATTCCATGGAGCATCCAGGCTACTGGGCCTGAGCCGGCACGGCCTTCAAACAAATCTGCACCTGGTCCAAGGGCCTTTTCCATGAAAAAGTCAGTCATATCACGTATGAGTTCCTGGAACACGGGGACTCCGCGACTAACCAAAACCCATGATACGATAAAAACAAGCCAAAGTGTAACTAAATCTGAAATAAACATACATCACACCTCCTAATCCTCTAGGGCCTCCCCAATCACAGTAGCAACCATCATCCCAAAGCCAACAATGATCCCAATAAGGAATATCCAAATGCCACTATTTGCAAGTCCACTGAACAAAGTAACAACGTCTCCAAAAGCAGGTAATTCTGAATTCGGAAATAGAATACTGTGTAAAATCAGGAGAGCGAAAGAGCCTACGATACTCATGACCAAGAGCACTCGCCCCATGGTTGGTTCATCATCACCAAGTGTGACATCGGGAAGGTTTGATTCATCTATCATTTTTCATCATCACCAATATGTTGCCCTTAGGGCAACCCGGCCACCGGTAGAGCGCTCATAAGCGTTCGGCGAGAGAATGGACCCCCAAAGGGGGTCCGATGCTCAGGGAGACATTAGCGAATCAATTGGTCCTAACCGACGGTCCACCCCTGTTCCCAATGGAATTGGTAATGATGAGTCAAGATTTATTTCTGTGGACCAAATAGATTCACATTCACAATTGAGTCCATCGAATTCTAACAATGACCCTGATACTGAATAGCGCTCAATTGCTGCTGCTACCTCTTTGTCGCATGTGCCACAGTTATGTGCACCACGAATTGAACCCGCAGCTGTGGGATGGATGATGAGTCGAGTGCTTGCATCCTCTCCTTCTGGATGTATATCTTCATGCACATCTCGAATCATTTGAACCAATGACCAAAGCCATGGGGGCCGGTATTCTCGATGTCTGAAAAGTCGATCTACGATTGTCCGCTTCTGAATGTTCATCGGGTTCACACTGATTTCATCACTCTCTGGTGCTACTTCACGAATCCATTTTGCAGTGTGATAAAGGGCATCTCCTTCTGACATAAATGGTGGCTTGAATAGCAAATACGTCTTCGCTCTCAACCCATTTTCTCGAATTGTTTTGACTGCCTTCAACCAAGTTTTAGTTCTGAAACCCTTGTTACAATGGAACTTGAGTACTTCGTCATCAAATGCCTCTAGTCCAATAGCAACAGTACAACCAGGGTGCCTCTCAGCAACCCATGCAATTTTTTCTGGGTGGCAAAGGTGTGCTTGGGCTTCTACAATTAGGTGCTTACCCATTTCGTGAGTTTCTCTGAGAACTGTTTCCTGCCAATCAGCAGGATTTTCTTCATCTTCAAAGAAAGTTCCTGATGTGTATACCTTAACCATATCACAACCTTCAAAATCATTCAACTGATCTTTAGCATAAGCCCATTGGGCATGTAAGTTTAGGCTCGTCACATCATCACGTACATCGTTGAAATATCCACAAAATGTACAACCTGATTTCCACCACCATTGGCATCCACGGGTGCGTAAAATTACAGTCGCAGCAGTGCAGAAGGTACCATCTGGCATCCGTTCGGGTGTAGTGTAAACAGTGGCAGGTTCATCTGCATTCCATGATTCACGAATTCGGATAGATTCAATTGCATTTTCTGGTGCTTTAATCAAGTGGTGGACCTTGACTGCCTTTCCTGGCAAAGCAAGAATACCGCCAGTTGTATCCTCACTCATGCCCCTTCGGGGTAACTATTCTGTTTTGAATACGTCGTTTTTCAAAAACTGGTTTCATTGGACAGGGACATAACTGTCTCCAGCAACAACATTTCCTCGGTACGAGATGAAGATTTCAATTTCACACCCATCACTGCAAATGTCCACGTCATTCTCTGATAGCACTAGGAATTCATCCATTTCCCAAAGTGCGTCATCGTCACCATCTTGTGAGATAATGCAATCCCCCTCACCATCAACAAGTGCGCAATCGTATGTATTGTCACCAACGCTCAACTTCATCACTACGAACGCCCAGTTTAGATCTTGTTCAGCATAGTTCCAAGTCAACACCATTAATGTGTCATCTGTTGCCGCGCTAACACTAGCTGCTGCATCGTTTGCATCAAATGTGTTGGGTATTCCGCTCTCTGGCTGATCTGATGCTAGGCTGCTTGCCCAAACATACAGAACACCAGCCGGAATGATAAGTTGTGGGAACATAAATACTGTTACTGCTCCGACAAGAACAATGTCGTCTTCACCTATCGCAGTATCATCTTCATGGTCACGGCCTTCTGTGGCTAATGTAACAATTCGTTCGGATTCAAGTTCCTCATCTTGCGGTGGTACTATTGTGCTTGTATCTACAAACCCATTTAGCAAAATTGCTGTCAAAAATAAGACTAGAAGTGAATTTACCAATCCTCTCATGGCGTGTGCAGTTCAATGAAGAACTTGAACTCACCGGCTAACGAAATCATGCAACAGCAACGCTGCTGTCTCCAGCAACCGAATAACCACCAAACATGACGTAGATGTTTACTTCGCCAGCACTGTTCATAATGTCGACACCATTCTCAGAGAGAGTGATGTGCTCGTTCTGTGACCAGACACCGTCAGCGTCTTCTTCGCTGATTGTGCACTCTTCACTTGTGTCAGTTGCGCAGTCGTAGGTGTTGTCACCAATTTCCAATTTGATACTCAGGAAAGACCAGCTGAGATCGTTCTCGGCATAGCCGAAGCTCATCTTCATTAGTGTGTCGTCTGTTGCCGCGCTAACACTAGCTGCTGCATCGTTTGCATCAATTGTGTTGCGTGTTGAATATGATGACCCTGGTGCGCCACATGGGGCCCCTGAAATCTGAGAATATGTCGCTGTTAGAGTAAATATCTCGCTTGATGTCCAATCTCCAGAACTATCTTCTGCTCCAAATACAATGCTTGTTCGCACTACATTTGAATTAGTTAAACTTGATTCAAAATCTGCCATCAACAAAGAAATATTCGTGTGCCCTTGGGCGCTAGTAACTGGAACATCAATTGAACCATCGAGATTTGTATCATACCCCGCATTAACTATTTGTCCATCCCAATCAGTCATTGCATGCCAGAATTCCTGTAAATACACTGCATTCGAACAATTTGTATCTGTGTAAATTAATGCATCTCCTGACATTTCAACAGATACTACTGACGCCAAATTCGAATCATCTTCGGCATCTGCAGTGCTTCCAGTGTTGAGGCAACCAGCAACTAAAATTATGCTCAATAGCAACACATAGATTGACTTTGAGGGGCTTGTCATGGTTTAAACTAATCATTGACGGGACTTGAACTATCCGCTGTCTGGCCGGGGCATCGGTAATAGACTATCATCTGACCTCAAGGGCCATGGGCGACACTGTAACAAGCAATTCAGCAGATGCGGACATTGTGGGAACAATCATTTCTGAAATGCCTGAAGATGATGAAAAGGCACTCAAGGGTTGGTATTTCTTCGACTGGGCAAACCAAGCTTATGCGCTCACTGTGATGACGGTCATTGCGCCAGCGTTGATGTCCAATTTGTATAACAAGGCCACTGGTACGCAAACCGGTGATTCATTTTATGCATTTATTCTCACAATTTCAATGGTTTTTGTTGTGCTCACAGCACCGGCATTAGGTGTGATTGCAGATCGTATGCCTGTGAAGAAAAAATTGCTCAAATGGTATACTGTTGCGGGTGTTGGATTTACTGCATTGATGGGGGCAGCACCTTACTTTGGTTCAGATGGATACATCGTCCTTGCCGTGATGTTCACCATCGGTACAATCGGATTTACCGGTGGCAATGTTATCTATTACTCATTCATGCCCTATCTTGGTTCAAGAGAAGAGCAGGATAAGGTGTCAACTTGGGGGTACATGTATGGATTCATGGGGGGGTCAATACTACTCATTTTACACCTCATCATCTTGCAGGGACCCTTTGATTGGCATATTAACTTCAAACTGGCTGCCATCTTTGTGACCTCTGCACTATGGTGGTGGGGTTTTGGAGCGTTGATGTTCAAGTGGACACCAGAGCCGGAAATCACATCAGAAATGGAGTGGGAGAGTCTCGGGAAAAGCAGTTTTACTCGATTTTTGGGGGCCGCTAAGATTGCTTATGTAGAAGTATACAAAACCGCAATGGAAATTCGAAAATTCAAGGTACTTGCATTCTTCTTGCTTGCCTATCTACTGTTCTATGATGGTGTGAATACAATCGCCAGTATGGCCAGTGCGTTTGGAGACTCTGTATTGCGACTCGATCAAAAAATGAACATCATACTCTTGCTAACCGTCAATATTGTTGCAATTCCAATGACATTTGTTTTCGGGAAACTGGCCGATATTAAGGGTACAAAATTTGCATTGATGTTGGCCCTCCTCATCTATTGTGGGGTTGCGGTGACCGCAGCAGGTTTTGCACCGCTCGAACTGGAAGGAGAAAATGATGCAGAACGATATGATTTCCAATTCGAATGGGATGGGGATCCTGATGGGAATAATTCTACAGATGATGGCGTTTATGTGATGTCAACATTGTATGATATTTCTTACGAAGATTGGATAAGCAATACTTCTGAAGGGGATGCCGCCTTCCGTGATGCCTATCAAGAGCACTTCCCTGCTCCTGATTTCAGTGTAGAAACTGCTGAAGATACTGACATGAAAACGGGTTTGCTGGTATGTTTGTTCATCTTGGCCATGTTATCCATACTTGGACTTGCTATCATGTGGTTACAAAGTAGAGACATGGGGTGGGTCGGCGTGATTGCAGCATTCCTTATTGTGACTGTTGGAATCTTTGGGGCCTCGCTTCTTGCAAAAGATAAGGATGAAGATACAAAAGAAACCAAGGCGATTTCAGAAGGGGGGGCCTTTGCACTCGTCGCTGCTTTCGATAACACAACAGATAAGGATAGGCACGAACACCGATTTTCCATCATTTTCATCGGTGGAAATGATACAATTGCTGGTGCTTCAGAAGTTGGGGATACTCACCCATCTGTTGTAGATCGAGGTGGACCTGTTGATTGGTGGCCCACGACAATGCGTAACATGGTATGGGCACCTCTTGGAATTAGTGTGGCGATGCAATGGATTATTCTCGGATTGTTTGTCGGTTGCGCCATGGGTTCAGCCGGTGCCCAGGCACGTTCCATATTTTCACAATTAACTCCTAAATCACGGACATCAGAATTCTTCGGGTTCTTTGGATTCCTAGGTAAATCTGCTGCAATGATTGGAACATTCCTCTATGGAATTACAAGTACTGCATTTGATAGTCGTGTTGCACTCATGACAATCACTGTGGTAATCTTGTTGGGAACTTATCTAACCAGTCGAGTGGATCTTGAAGAAGGTATACGCGTGGCTGAGGAAGAAGATGCACGTAACCAAGGATTACTGGACGCAGAGGAGTGATATCATGGCAAAGAAACTGCGAGGATTCAATTGGATTCAGGCAGTTCTTTCAATGCTCGTTATGCCATTAGGATTCATCCTTTGGGGGTTGGCAGCAGCGCCTGGAATCTACCTTTTTTGGGAAGTTGGTTCAGCAACATCGGATTGGGTTGAATGGCAACGAGCGATGATCCTTGGCGCAACGATGGGGATTGGAGCCCTTATGTGGTGTTTAGCAGACCTTCTGATGTTGGGTACACTTGGCATGATTATGCGACCAAGGCTGGAGGATGCAAAGGCACCTACTGAAAGTTGGTTGACCATTCGATGGGCTTTCCTGTCACTATTTCATCGACTTGCTTTACCCTCTCTAAAGTGGATGGTTCCATCATTTGTAGGAACTTTCTATTTCCGAATGATGGGTTGTAAAGTCAGCAAAGGCGCACAAATTAATTCCCCCTTCATCAATGACTGTTTCATGGTTGAAATCGGTGAACGTACAGTGATTGGTGGTGATGCTACAATCAACGGTCATCTTTTTGAAAAAGATGGGATTCATCTTTCAAAAGTCCGAATTGGTTCCAAAGTCGTCATTGGGACAATGGCACAAATCAATCCTGGTTGTGTAATCGGTGATGGTGCTGTTGTTGCAAGCAAGGCTGTACTTCCAAAATTCACAGAAATTCCAGCCGGTGAAGTTTGGGGAGGAATTCCTGCGAAATGCATCCGCCGAGCTGATGGATCAAAGCCTGAATAATCAAAGCGGCTTGAATAAACTGGTAGAACCCGCTTGAACAAATTCTCCTTTTGGATAATCTGGATGGTTAGCATTAGCGCCTGTAACAGCAGGTTCGAATTTTATCGCAGGAACGCGTACATCAACGCGGCTACCTAAGCGAATCATTCCATATCGCTGTCCTCTACGGAGGACATCGCCTTCTCCGGTCCATGGCGCAATTGTACGGGCAAGCCGCCCGCTGATCTGGGTCACTTCTACAATTAACTCATCTTCTCTCTGAAAAAGACTCCTGACCCGCTCATTCCATGCTGATTCTTTACGATATGCAGGGAGATATGGGCCTTTACGCAGTCCTTTGCCGGTACGATGTTCCATTCGAGTTATTGTTCCCGCAATAGGAGCACGGTTCACATGAACATCAAGTGGAGACATGAATACTGCAACTCTCCAAGCATCTGAATCTGATTCTTCTCCCTCAGGTACTGCTTCCCATCGCTGTTCAGTGCTGAATTCCAATGGGTTCGAGCAAGGTTCTGGATGCCAGTCACCTGTAAGTGAATCATTCTCAGCGCCTTCCATTTCATTGGCAGTTGGTCTACGACCTGTTGCTCTTTCACGCATAACAAACATCACGTGGCCATCAGCGGGGCACACAACAATTCCCTTATCCTTCGGAATTGGTCGATCTGGGTCCCGATAAAAATTAGCAATTATTGCAGTCATAATCAGACAAAGGATTCCGGCAACATGAGCCAAACCTCCTAAATCGGATACAAATAATGCAATCGCTTCAATTGCAATAGCCATTGAAAGCCAAGTGACAACAGGAGCAACGCCCCCTTGGGCGAATCCGCCCATTGAAATCACTCCTCTTCGCCAGAGGATTCTGCTTCTTCTGCCGCTTCAGCAGCACGAGCTTCCATTGCTTCTTCGAGACGCTCTTGAACTGCTCGCTGCATATGTGCAGATTTGCGCTCTGCTTCAACCGCAGTTTCAATCATATCATATCGTGTCTTGATTGCACGATTCAAATCTTCGAATACTTGCATGTGCGATACATACCAATCGTCGCGTGCCTTCATTTCTGCTACAGCAAGACGCAAATCGGAATCCAGTTCTTCTGCAATTTCGAATACCTTGCCGAGTCTGTCCTTTTCACGAGTAAATCGCTCTTCCATCTTCTCCAACTCAGGCTCTAAGTGCTCAACGCGCTTCTGTGCCTTTGTTGCAGTCATCTCAAGATCATGGATACGGTCATCCTTCTGTTTGGATAGGTGTTCCATGCTTTCTCTTTCGATTTCTTTGTCAATTACTTCTTTCTCAAGAACCTGAATTTCAGCTCTAAGACCAACAATTTCCTTCTCTTGCTGCTCGTATGCATCATAGAGCTTTACCAATCGCTCAGTCTCATCAGCCAACCGCGCCTCCATTTGGCGCAAACGTACCTCTGGTGTGAGTGTTCCAGCGTCGCCGTCATCTTCGGTCATAGCCATCCCTCACTACGGCCCACCGCCGCCCCCATATTATAACCCGCTCCCCAATACACACTTGTCAGAACAGGGAACACGTAGTGTTCCACAACATTCAATCATTCAATGCTGCAATGGCTGCTGACAAGCATGTTGTGACGGATTTTGTGGCAGGAATATGCAATTTTTCGTCTGGACCGTGCGCATTTCCACCGGGTCCGAGACTACCAGTAACCAAGAAATCGGCTTTAGGGTATTTTTCTTGCATCATTGCAAGGAAAGGTATTGTCCCTCCCTCAAAGAATACTTGCATAGGGTTACCAAAAGTGGCGAGGCTCGCTTCATTCAAAACGTTGCGAAATGAGGGGACCATTGGAGGTGCTGCAAAGCCGTTTGCTGCAGCATCAGCCTCAAATGAAACATGTGCCCCATGTGGAGCATCTTTCTCAAGAATAGTTCGCATCATTTCTGAAGCGTGTTCTGATTCAACCCCTGGTGGAATACGCATGCTCAGTTTTAACGAAGTGTGGGTTCTCAGCACATTACCTGCATCTTTCAAAGCGGGCATCCCATCTGCACCTGTAACTGACAATGACGGACGCCAGTTGCCTGAAAGAATAATTTCTGAAAGACCTGGTGTTTGTGGTTCTACACCTTCCAGTGCAGGAAGATCTGTCCAAACTTTGTTGCCGAGAACGTTTGCTATTCCATCAGCCTCACCACGCAACTCTTCGGAAATATCGACTGATAGTTCAGGCAACAATACCTGACCTGTTTCTTCATCTTCAATTCGACTTACTAATGAACGGGCTATACGGAACGATGACGGAATAATCCCACCTGCCATTCCAGAATGGACGCCTTCCTTACTCACTCCCACTCGTAGAGTTCCTCCAACCAATCCACGTAAACTGGTAGTAACCCATAATCGCTCATAATCTCCTGCACCTGAATCCATGACTACAACCAAATTTGGAGTGCCAAGTAAGTCAGACAATTCATCCAAATAAGCAGGTAAGTCAAATGACCCGGATTCTTCACATGTCTCAATTAAGAAAGTTGCCTTTGGATGAGGAATGTTGTGCTGTTGTAAAGCCAGAATCGAAAGCACACTAAGGTAGCCACCATAGCCGTCATCAACTGAACCTCTTCCAAATAACCAAGGATCTTCGCGTACAGGTATCCAAGGCCCTTTGCCTTCAGACCAACCTGTAAATGGGGGTTGTTTGTCTAAATGAGAGTAAAACAAAACTTCACCTTCAGCAGTACCTTCGACCTGCACAATCAATACTGGAGTTCGACCTTGTAAACGATGAACTGAGCATGCCATCCCCTGCATCGGAAGGGTGCCTAACCAGCTAACAAAGTGGTCTATTGTTGCATCCAGATATCCATTTTCCGCCCAATCAGGATCGAACGCTGGAGACAATGCTGGGATCTCAATAAATTCTGACAAAGATGGTAAAGCGTGTTCTTCCCATTGCTTCTCAACCCAAGCGTGAATCTGTGCATAATCAATCGCTGCCATGACTGTGCCACTTCCATTCACAGCAAAAGGACTGCTCTCTTTCAGGCTCTTCGTTTTAGTCTAATCTTTATTCAAAATGAATAAGTTTTCCAATTCAAGAGCGCAGCCCCCACAAGTACATGATGGGGGGCCTTCATCTGCATCACACAGTGATAATATGGCAATCTCATGCAACAATTTTTGCAAATCGCTGAGAGCCGATTCCATTTCCTGGATTGTCATTGTGATTATACGACCTGTAGCCGAACACAATATAGCTGGAGGGAGTACTTCACGCGAAGGGAAACCTTGTTCTAAACGCGAATTTTCTTGCAACTGTAAAGTTCGTGAATATAGGGCTAATTGCATTCGGTATTTGTCCAACAATTTTTCTTCTTCGTGATGCCTTTCCTCGCCTTCGGCATCGAATAAGGGATGGTCCCATCCTGCATAGAGATGGGCTGCTCCTGTTGTTTTCAAATCAACAGCCCTAATTGCCCCTTTACCAGACTCTAGTCGTGAACATATCACAAGATCTGCGATACCGCTAGATGAAATAATGACTGATTCAATGGTGGCTAAATCACGATTGCCTCGAGGTGTCCAAGTACTGTCATTCAAATTAATATCAATTGTATGCCGAACATTAAATGGCCATTCAGTACGAAGCCCCTCTACAATTTCTCCTTGCCATGATTCACCTCTTGAAAGGGCCCCTATTGGGCCAGAAAGGAGTTTTTCTGTCATATTTACCATCAATGATTTGATTGCTTCAGGTTCAAATTCGTGAGGCAATAATTCCTCAAGAACCATTTCTATAGTCTTAGATTCATTCAGAAAGTTGGGGGATTTATTTGTCCATTCTTCCGATAATGGAGCGGTGAGTTCCGAAGAAGGCCCTGGATTTTGAAGTCCCACTTCAACTAGCCTATGGAATATTGAACCGATGATGTTTGCAGGAGGTAAACCTACTCGTTGTGCAGCAGTATTTGCAGGGGTCTGTTCTGAAATTTCTAACTGAATTTTTTGGAAGCTAATTCCTGCTCTTGTTGATAACCAATGTTGACAAAGACATGTTGCTGCAGCATCTAGAGCGGAGGGGGAAATTCGAGTTCTTCGTTGACGACTTGGGATAGAAACTGTTGCATTATGTTTTACATCCTTATACGCAAGACGAGAGGCTTCATCTAAACGATTCAAACGAACTAATGGGCTGGAAGGTATTTGTGGATTATTTAATTGAGAAACATGATGGTATATTGGAAATGACATAGATGAGGGGGCAATCAAAAATTCACCATTGTCATCCAATTCCCAGTTCTGTGATTCAAACCACATATGTCCAAAGGAGGGCATCGAAGTGGGGTTGGGCTTGACCACGATTCCATTGTCTGTCAAAGTTGAATTATTTGGTGCTCCTGCAAGGATGAGGAGGTCCTTTACCCGAGTACAAGCAACGTAGAACAGACGCCGTGCTTCGGCTTGTGTTTGCGCTTGTTGAACCATTTTCGAAATGTTCCAAACTCCGCTGCTTACCTCTTCTCCAGTCAACCAAGGGCTAGGGTTTGCTGCAAAAATACCTGGAGTTGCTAGAACTCGTTTGCGAGTATTTTGAACAATTGTAGTTTGACCTTCGCTAAATAATCCTCCAACAATTACACAACGTGCCTGTAGTCCCTTTGAACCATGAATGGTCATGATTTGAATCGCATCTGATATTGCGACTCCTTTTGAGGTCAAATCCTTCCCTGCAACTTCTGAAAGATGGGCAACTCTATCTGCAAGCAAAATTGGATCTCCTCCAACTTCGGTGACCTGTGATTCAACTAGTTGGATGAATTGTTCAGCATCCTGACGGTTTGATAGTTCTGGATATGCGAGAAATAAATCACTATAATCCAATGTTACTTGAAGTGCCTTGATTACATCTCCTTTTGAAGAAAAGTATTGCCACCGATTGATTAAATTTTGATGTGGGCCCTCCTCTAATAATGTGGATAAACGGTTGATTAAATTCTCACCCGTCGATGATGACCCAATGAATTCTTGAAGTTGAGTATCAGTTAGCCCCACAAGGCAAGAGCGGGCAACTGCTGATGCGGCATGACGACTCGATGGCCGAGCAATCCATTGCACAAGTGAAAGTAAAGAAGACACCACTGCTCGACTGAGTAATCCACCTTCCTTATCTGCTTGAGCTGGAATTCCTGCTGCGGAAAGACGTGCCATCAAATCAGGTAAATTTGTTCGACTTGGCAATAATATCATTATGTCCGAGGGAGAGTATGAAGATTCATCTAACAATGTCCGAATTCTTGCTGTGATTAATGCATTTTCCATTTCAGCAGAAGAACCATGGGTAAACGGGTCTAATGGATTCATTAAGTTCGAATCAGGGTGTTCAGTTGTAGGTATTCTAGCAGGTAATAACCACTCAAATTCTCCTGCTACTTCACTTCGTGAAGATATCAGTGCCTGAGGACGAGCATACCAATCCCCAGGAAACTTATCATGATGATGAGAGAAAATATTCTCCCACCAACCATTGAGGCGGGTTAATAGATCATTTGCTGTTCGATAATTCACAACTAGTTCGACATGCCCCTCGGAACGGGCAATTTGAACTTCAACAGGGACTGGATTACCATCTTGAGATTCCTCAAATTTAACCCATGCACCTTTTGAATTGACTCTAGATTCGGGAATGTCAGAAGCTGTTTGAAAGCCTCCATCAGCAACATACCTCGGGTCGCGTGCGGCATCAAGGCGCCTTAATGGTGGGGACTGGGTTAATGCTGGGATACTACTGAATTCATGGTTATTCGTCAAACGGAGCATTTTGCTGAAATCTGCAAAACTAGAAACCTGTGCTTGACGAAATGCATAGATTGACTGCTTCCGATCGCCAACACAACAAACAGTGGGTTCCCATGGAGTTTCTGGCCTAGGATGGTTGCTCGGAAGGGTACGTTCGCCCCACAAACGACCCAATAAACGCCATTGTAGTGCAGAATTATCCTGTGCTTCATCGATGATGAATGCACGGTATTGCGCTCGTATTTCTTGTAATCTGGAATACCTAGACTGAAGATCAAGTCGTAGTAATTCCAATTCGTTTAGACTCTTTGCTGCCTCAGTAGGCTTCTCACAAAATTTATCCATAATTGAAAGAGCAATTTGAATATGGTCGTCTCGCCATACATCAAGTGGTAATGCATCGAGAGCGTTGACAACTTCAACCGGGTATCTACTTCGCATAATTCTTGGGCATTGTGCCAATAACAAATCTCCTGCAAGTGAGGCTACATCATCAAATTCATGAACTCCTTCTCTAACCTTTAGTTCATGGAAAATATCCAGTAAAGAGCGCTGGCACAATAGCATATCAGAAATATGACTCGTTTCTTCTTCAATTCCAAACGATCTGTCGCCAGAAGGAGGGTGGTAAGGAAGAGGAGATGTCATTCGTATTGGATTTAATTTAGAGTCAGTCGGTAAATGGGGAATTGGGAAAGAAGAATCATCCAACAAATGGATTGAATTCGCAACACTACGAATTGTATAACCAATTTCTGATGACCAAATATTAGCAATCAATTCTCCAAGAGTAGTGGCCTGTTTCTTGGTTTCCTTATCCTTCACTCTACCCCATGTTTGGATAAACCGTGGCCATTCCTGGCTACTAGTCAAATTTCCATTCGAGAAACTACTTGCTTTTCGACTCAGTCTAGAAGAGGCTGATACGGTCACTGAACAAAGAGCATGTGTCCATAACCATCGATCCCATCGAGTTGCTGGAGGGCCTCTGTCAATTAATTCAACCAATGCTTGAAACCGTGAACCATCTATCAATCCTGATACTAAATCAAGGGGTGCACCATTTGTTCTGGCCAAATTCAACCAATTTTCACAAGCAGAATGGATTTGTCCAATGAATGTATTCAATTGGTCGTCCAGGGGTATCAACAAATCATCTATCAAATCCCGAATATTGTCACTCGTGATTGATTGATTGTGCTCAATTCGACGAGCCACGGAATCTACAAAGACGCGGTTTGAAATCAAAGAAGAAAGTACTGTACGCATTGAGCTCCGCTTTGAGAAACGACGGGCCAAACGATTTCGTGCAGCGATTAAATTACTCGCTCTTTCCCCATCAACTCCCACATTGAGGGCATCATCCACTGTACGTAAACGCCACAACATATCCAACGCTCTTCCAATTAATACAAGTCGTGTGGAGGGGTCAATTACATCGTTAGTGGGGCGTTCACTAAGATCTGCTCGCCACGGTGCAACTAGGCGTGCAAGGAAGGAATCAATGGTTCCAATCGGGGCGTCTTCTAACATCTCTGCTAATTGATCGATGAGGCCTTCTTGTGTAATTCGCGAATCACGACGGGCTCCTCCATCATCCGATGTTGGTCCCGGTCGAAGACGGTTTAATTCAAACCAAAGCCGATGTTTCATTTCTTCTGCTGCTCGCGTTGTGAATGTCAGCACTACTACTTCACTTGGTAACAATCCCCCCCAAGCAGTCAGATCTTCTCTTTCTGCAAGACCAATTCGCAATGCACCTCCTGGTAAGGGGGCAGGACGAGGCCCTGCAGGTAAAAGACGAGTTGCTCTTTGATCAATTGAAAGGTAATGCTCTATTATTCGACCAATGATACTCTGTGTTTTACCAGTTCCCGCACCTGCATCTAAAATCACATGCATATCGATATTCAAGGCGAGACGTTGGCCTATATTCAATTCCACGAACGGTCACCTCCAACTGTTGGTGCAAGTCCACAAGCGGCTTTTACATCGCAATAAGTACACACCATTTTTTCTGGTGTGGGATTTACCTTACCCAAATTAGCAGATTCTGCGATGTCTATTGCTGTTGTTAATCTCTCAAGCATCCATGCTCGGAAAGAGCTCCCTGTTGGTTCGTTATCCTCATCAGGGAATCGATGGGTTTTCCCAGTTAATTTCGTTATACCCCCAACTTCATATTCACTAATATTGTCTAAATAATTACTACATAATTCCAATGTATGTTGAGTATGTCTCCCTACTTCAGAAATACCTGCTCCTATAACCAAATCTCCTGGATGGGCAACTTCCCAAGCTCGTGAATATAGTCCAAGTTGAAGTTCATCAAAAAGTGCTATTCGATGTTTTTTCTGAGCGAAATTTTTCTTCGGACCATCTACTGATTTAATATCGCGAATAACAACTAACCTATGGGGTTGCCAATCAGGGTTTTCCGAAAAATAAAGTGGAGCAATTGTCGCTTCGGAGGAGGAGTCACAAACCTCGGGTATTTCAATAATATCTACTCGATCTATTTTTCCAGTCATCTGGATGCTTCTTCCATCTGGGTGTGGTATTTTGAGACCTTTTAAGGGCCATTCAATTGAAATCGGAATTGAATCAGAAATTTCAAACTCAGCAAGTAGCATTCGACCCAATTGGCCAGTTGGCTTCATTGGTTTTGGAGAGGTCAACCAATCAATCCATTCTTGGTGAGACAAACCTATGAGACTGTGTCGGCGCTGAGATGCAGTAGCATCTTCCCTCTCTAACCAAGGTGCTTCCTGTGCCAAATAATCTAAAATGTGAGCAAATAGTACCTCTGGAGACTCTCCTAGGTTTGCCAATGATTTTGCTGTCGAAGAATCAATTTCAGCGTGCTCAGCAATTCCAAGAGCTTTGTCAAACAAAGTCCCCATTGCCCCGTGAATTAAATTACCACGAATTCTAGCGTCGATATCTTCTGTTTGTTCCTCTAAAGCATCAGCTCGAAGTCGTTTTTGTAACCATCCTTGACGAGGGCATGCTTGCCATTTCTGTAAGCGGCTAGCTGACCAAACATTTCTCGATGGAAAGGTGCTTTCAGAAAATCCATTTCGTTCATCATAAGTGGGTAAAGTAGTGGCCTTTGGTTGAAGTGGGCGTGGGTCAGTTGCAAGGAGGTTTTTCCCCGTCTTCTTCCCACCGAGAACTGGCCAAGAGTCAGCAAATCTTGGCTTGATTTCACCAGGTGCACCCGATTTAGTTGGAACAATATTCAATTTACCCACACTCACAAAGTGAGAATGTAAATTCGAATCGAGGTACTGAGACTCAGAAGGTACTTCAGTCGGTTGCCGGCGAATGCGGTCTTCCATTAACAATGCATCAAGTGGAATACTGATGGCTGTTGGTTGAAGAGGGGGGGTTGATGGTGGTCTTGTGTCACGAAGTGCAAGACCCGCACGTTGGCGGTCATTACGTTCGCCACGGCCAAGAATGATTGTCTCAGCTGTTGTTCTACCTGATGCTTGTGTTATCTTAATCCTAGCAGGTCGCCAAAATAAATGGAAGCCTTTGGTTCGAGAGCTAGATGCTGTATCCCAACGTATTGAATTCTCAAGAAATTCTGGTCTTGAGACATTTCCAGGGGTATCTGCTCCAACACAATTTGCTAGCCATTCTGCAATAGGTGTAGCTGGTTGGACATCTTCATCTAGTCCTGTTGCGTCAATCAATACTGTCTCGCGTCCTGCAAAAAGAAGGTGGTGTAAAACATGACGAGCGGTGCGTAATGGCGAATCTGGTCGGTTTATGTTTAGACGCATTCGTTCTTCTTCATCCATCCAAGGAAGGCGTTCAGATTTCAATGCCCAATTTGTGCTCGTCAAATGGGTTATCAAAATCAAATCTGCCGATGTTCCCAACGATTCCTCAGGAGTCAATATTCGTACTCTATCAGAGGCTACTAATACATCGGGTGTAGAAATATTTTCCAATAAATCAAGGAACTCTTCAACCCAATTTACACCTGTAGTGGGGGGACAGTGCTTCAGAGCCAATTGTGCTTTTCGAAGGGAGGTGATTCCTTCCAGTAGACTTTGAAGTGCCCCAATGTCATTGATGTTCGTATCCCAATTTATGTGCTCAAATAGTGAACTTAACCATTCATCACCCGAAAGGGAAGATTCGGGTAACGGTAATTCGATGCCGCTTGAACATCCTTTTCTCAATGAAGGATCTTCGAGCAATGACCGTTCACCGGGAGACAATAATGGTGCAAGCCTTGCAATTAATGATAGCACGCCCCATTGAGTACATTCTGCCAATTGATTTGCTTCATCGTCATCTTGCCAGGGTGTCGGATAGGGTTTAGAGGCGAGGGCACGTAACCAACGGTGTAAGGCACCATGGCCGCCGACTATGTGCCATGTTCGAGCAAGTGTTTCAAGCCTATTTTCATCTACAAGAGGTGTCCATTCTGGGTTTGAAGGATGTGTTTCGGATTGATACCATTCTTCTGAAAAATTGAGACTTTTCTGGGCCCAAAGACTGCGAAGCCTGTCCATAGACCAAGCCTCTGGGCCTACTGAAATAGAGGCGAATTCACCAATCCAATGAATCACTGAATTTGTATTGATTTTCTTGGATTCTCTATGTGGCCGTAGCCCTACATCAATCAATCCTCTCCGCCAAGCATTCTCGCGGCTTTTCCAACTTGGATCAATGATAAGGACACTTGAATCAGCATTTGAAACAGCCAACCAATCTCGTAACAATTCCATCGATGCATCAATGGCAAGACCGTCACGAGGAATGAGGAGGCGGTTGGTATTTGATTCAACCAATTCAGGTTCCCAAACTTCATGCTTAGGGACCCATTCTGGTAAAGTTTCGTTGTGTACTGGAATGACATCTTCTAGAATTGCACCATGTAAACCAAGACGGTGGTTTCCAATTTCTGCATCTCCCCGTTGACATAGTTGGTGTATGGGGCAAAATTTCAGCAAAGAGAGTAAAATTTGACGATCGCTGCCTGGTAAAATAGGAGACTGATTCATCAAAATAATTCCATTAACACCAGTAAGCATGAAGGGATATGGAATTTCCTTTAATGAGTCAAGTAACCGCCTTTTTTGCAGAAGTGGATGAGTTCCTTTGAGAATTCTTTGAACCCGTTTCAATCTTGATCGGAAACCATCCATCCCTGGCCCATTCCAATCACTGATATTTTCTGAATCAAACACCTGAGTTAACCGAGACAACGCACGTGTACGACCCTCGCCCCAATGCCTGTCGGGAATTGGATGTAAGAGGGGGAATTCACCTTCTTTGGCTCCAAGTACACATTCAGTGTGTAGCAATCTATCACCCGCCACTGAGTCAGGAAGTAGGCGGGGAAGACGACAATCTGCATGGAGTGATTTGCTAAGAGAGGTCAGTGTATGATGTTGAGATCTATCAATTGGCCCAATTGATTCGCTCTCCAAACGATCAAGAATTTCCTCTCGGGCAGCGTCACTTGAATGGATGATAATAACTCGTTTTGGAGTAGGTTGGAGGATTTGATTTCGAGTATACTGAAACAACCATTCAGGGAAACTGCCGGGTGCAATATGTTCCAAAGTTAATTGATGTGTCATCTCACTACCTCCCCGAGCATACAAGGTCAGGCGTGGGGGTTATTGAAGCATTGGAATTTTCAATCTCGACGAATAATGGCTGCGGCTCCAAGGCCAATTAAGGCAAGGGGTGCAAGAAAACCTAGGAGTAAGCCTTCATCTTCATCTCCTTCAGCATCTTCAACAGGTGTACTTGTCCAATCATGAATCAAAACCAATGAAAGGTCATCACCATCCCACGCCGGAGGTAAGTCAAGATTAATTTGACCGAATGGATCTGTTCCTAGTGTATATACTGCTCGAACTGAATCATCGTAATACTCCAACCCATTACTCCCCTCCGGGAAATATGCAGAATGTTCTACAACCATAATGCGGTGAGTGATGTTGGTTTTGTAATCATCCGATGTTGGTCCCCCGCTTGTACCCGACGTAGACAAAGACCATGTCAAAGTACCACTGGAATTATTGCCTGACCAAGTGAAAATTGATTGTTGTTGCTCATTTACTTCCAAACGAGATTCCAGTAATTCACTATAGTCTGCTTCCAAAGATTCGCCCTCTGCAACGCTTCCTACTCTCACCATGTTCCCATGAAAAGCCACTGTAGGGGGGGCTCTTTGTAATCCACCAGTTGCCTCCTTTGATGCATCTCCATATCGCTCATTCCAACGGTCATCTCCCTCTTGGCTACCAAAAGGATCTTCCGATTCGCTGATGAAACGATGGTGGGTAAGAACGGTGGTTGAATGATTAAATTCTGATGAACTTGATTCAAAGGAAGCAATAGAATCCATCAATGAATGTTCGGAATCAACACAATTAGTACACCACGTTGCTGTGTATACCTCCACAATTGTTGGAGCATTTTCAATCAAACCACCAGCACTAGAAGTAGCGTTATTTGCAGAGATATCAAGGCTATATCCTCCAAAGGAGCCTTGCTTTTCACTCAAATCAACAGGAGCAATTGCATTGGCTGATGGCATCAACAAGAAAATTGTAAACAAAGCAAGTGTGAATCGGCGCATAGCCCGGCGTGGGCATTCTACCATGTCAATATTGAGGGTCAGAGTGCAGCAAATGCTGCAATGGCTCTTTCAATGTCTTCATCAGTAATGTGTAGATGGATTACCGCTCGAACTGCGGTTGGGCCGACTTCCAATACATCAATACCATGTCCTGCTAAGCCTTCCAAAATTTGAGGAGCAGTCAAATCACCATTGATGTAAACCATATTAGTTTCAACACTATTCAAGTCAACAGTGAATCCATCCATAGCATTCACTGCTTCTGCTAATGTTCTTGCACGCTTATGGTCTTCAGCCAACCGATCAATGTGGTTATCCAATGCATACAAACCCCCTGCTGCAATAACTCCAGCCTGGCGCATTCCACCTCCAAACATTTTGCGCCATCGGTGTGCTTTTGCAATAAATTCAGATGAACCCACAAGCACACTACCAACAGGAGCACCCAGCCCTTTGGATAAACAAATCGAAATTGAGTCATAATCACGAACCATTCTTGAAGGATCGATACCTGTTGCGACTACAGCATTGAACAGACGTGCTCCATCAATGTGAGCAGCACAGCCGTGCTCATGCGCGACCTTTGCTATGGAATCAAGCACATCTTGGGGATAACATGTCCCTCCACCTCTGTTTGCAGTGTTTTCAACACAAACCAAACTTCCATTGGGGTAATGCCCAAGGCTTCCTTCTGCTTTACGAATTGCATTTTCAACATCATTTGCTCTCATGATACCGTGTACAGCAGGGACTAGTGCAATTGAACACCCTGAAAGAGCAGCATAACCCCCACCTTCATACTGATAGACGTGGGATGTAGTCTCAGTAATCACTTCGTCACCAGGTACTGTGTGAGCGCGAATTGCTACTGCATTCGACATTGTGCCACTTGGGACAAACAAAGCTGCTTCTTTTCCAAGCATACTTGCAAGGCGATTTTGTAAATCTTGAACTGTTGGATCATCACCCAACACATCATCGCCGACTTTAGCTGATACCATTGCAGAACGCATGGCTTCAGTTGGCTGAGTAACGGTGTCACTTCGCATATCGACGCGGTCCGAATCATACTCGCGCATGACCTTGCGTGTACGATGGCCTTCAAAGCAGTTTCAGGTCGCCTGTGATGGCGTCAATTTCAATTTCGCTTGCAGGACCAATGGCAATTACTGTACGAGAACCTGATGGGATTTGGGTTCGTCCCGCGTCATGAATCGAACATGTCGGTAGGTGTGCTGATTTAGCTGCAGTTAATGCAATTTCCATATCACTTGCTGACATGGCTTTCAGGACTACTTTTTGTTGACCAGAGGACATCCAAACAGCCATTTCATCAGGATATTTTTCGGCGGCTTGAAGTGCTGCTTTAACAGATGCGTGGCCAACCTGTGCTGCAATTTTTCCTTTACCCATCTTTAGAGAATTATCCACTATACAGACTAATTTAACAGTCCCCAAACTCGATTGATATGTGCGGTCACCATGGTTGGGTGCAGTCAATCTATGCAGGAATGAACGTAGTCCCATAAAACGCGGATGAACCGCTGTGGCAAGAATGTCGCGGCGAGAACCTCAAGAATGGTATTATTGTGAGAGCATCATGGGAGAACAAAACAGCGCATCTGGTAATGTCAGAAATGCTGGGTCAAATCAAGTGGAATCATTCCTATCTGACAATTGCCCTCCGATGGGCATCTACGAAACTCTGTACGCTTTCAGGGACTCATTTGGTAGCTTCATGGGCAACGAAGGAACCCATCCATGGTCACAGGGGTTTCCCCTAACAACACCGCTAGAAAAATTTGGAGGGCCCTCTCTTCCATCGAGTATTGATGTTACTTGGGAGGATCGTTTCTATCCAAAAGCCTGGGGGCATCCAAAATTACGCGAAGCCATCGTAGAGTACTATAACTCTGAATACAACTCTAATATCACTCCTGAGAACGTCATGGTCTTTGGAGGAGGGCGTCCTGGTATCTACACAGTACTTGCATTTCTCAAAAAGCATGTGCAAGTGAGTATTGGAAACATCGAGTGGCCTGCCTACTTAGATATTCTAGAACAAACTAACACCAAATATCAAATTGTTCCTTTCACTAAAGAAAACAACTTCCATCCTAGTAATACTGCTTACTTCGATCGAACAAACATTGATGCAAACACACACCTTATGCCAATTATTTCCAATCCTCAGAACCCATCTGGACAAACTCGTTCAGGAGATGAACTCAAGGAATTGATTCAAATGGCTGAGGAAATCGGTAATGGTATACTTCTGGATGAGGCATACGAGATGTTTCATTCCCCATCAGTCAGTGGAATTCAGTACGTGCAAGATTTGGACAACAGCAACGTGTTCATCGCAGGGGCCTGCACAAAGGGACTACAGTCTCCGGGTATCCGTGTTGGTTGGATTATTGCCAGTAAGAAAAATATCGAAACGATGGCTAACTACTCCAGTTTCGGCATGGGTGGAGTGAGTCACCCGTCGCAACTCTATGCAGTAAAACTTCTCGAGCCAAGTCGTGTCAAACAAGCCCGAAAGGCTGTGGAGGAACATTACAGTTGGCAACGAGATCGATATGGTAAAGCATTCGAAGAAATGGGGCTTAATGTCTATACTGGAAACGGTGGATTCTACCATTGGCTTGAACTTCCTGAAGGTATGACGAGTGCCGAACTAAACAAACGCCTCTTCAAACGCGGTGCTGCTATTCTATGCGCTTCTGATTGCGATATGGCCCGTCCACATTCTAAGGACCCAAGTTACGTAACACCGTATACCCGATTCTTCCGCTTTTCTTTCGGGCCATTGTTGCCTGAGACGTTTGAATCAGATATCGAACTTTTTAGTGAAGTATTCGAAGAATACAAGATCGATGCCATGAATAGCAAATAACTGGATTACTCAGACTGTGTATCTACTGACTTTTCATCAGAATTCCAACTATAAATCCAAAGTGCGATGGATATCATTACAACTTGTGCAAAGGCACGAATAATGTGTGCTGTTGTCCCAAAACTATTCCCATCAAGTTCAATACCATTAATCCACATATTGGCGTTTGCCCAATAGAGAGCCACCAACATGAAGGCGATGCAAAGGGCTGCCCATTTTCGAGACTGAGGGATAATGACTGCAATGCCTAGACCAACTTCTGGTATACCACTCAATATCACCCAAAAAGTTGGATTTCCAAGTATTCTTGGCACAATCGGTTCGAACCAAGTCGGATCGACAAAATGCTGTATTCCTATCCAAATAAATGGTAACCCAAATAATACTGCAATGGCATGCTCAATACGAGAATCCATATTCAATCCTCAGATTATTCTGCAGGTGAAAAAATCCCAAATTCAGATAGTGGAGGGGTATAAACATGGAGATTTATCAAATTACAATTTTCATCATTTGAAATTCGATGAATGTCTGGTTCTTCAGCAGCACATACTTCACCTGGTACGTAATTTCTTGCTGAACTATACTCAGCAAAACCATCATCATTGAGATTGTAAATCGTCTCTGTAGCAATTCCATCTACAATTAAGAATGCACAATCGGATCCCTTGTGATCATGAATAGGTGTTTTTTGGCCAGGTTTCCAAGTAATCGCAACCATCTCATAATTTTCCGTCTTCTTGATGATATTACGCTGATAGCCATCATCATCTGTATAACCAATATGACGGTTCAATGCATCTAAATTGACTGGTAATGTAGAAAGTCTCGTATCTAATTCAGAGAGACCTGGGCGGCCATCAATAGAATCAAGCCATTCAACGATTTCTGCAATTCCTTTGCAACATTGGATGAGGTCATCACGGTCAACTTCGCTAAGCGTTGCTACCGCGACCATGCAATGCGGAGCGAGGCTGAGGACATAGAGTTGACCACAGTGTATCATTCATCTTCGGATGATGTTGCTTCAGGTAGTAAGCCAGCAATCTTCAACATACAAGGCAATAGCATTAAGCTTGAAAGAAGTGCTAAAGTGATGGCAATTACGAATACTTGACCAAACAATCGTAGTGGTAGAATTGATGACATGTTCAGGACTGCAAAACCTCCTGCAGTAGTCAAAGCAGCGCCCATCATTGCTCTACCTGTTGTTGCTGATGTGCGACTGACCCATACACTAGGGCCAGCGTGCGGTCGGTGCTCAATTTCCTCAGTAAGACGAGTTTCGAAGTGTACTGCATAATCAACTCCCAACCCCAATGCTAAGGCTCCAATAGTTACTGATTGAGAATTCAATTGGTATCCCATCCACCCCATCAAGCCATAGATCCAAACGACAACCATGGCCAATGGCGCCCACATAATTAAACCACGGGTGATTGATTTAGTGGGTGTTTGAGGTTCCCGAATTAAATTGATTATTATGAGTGTAATCAAAATAACACTCGCTACAATTGCAGTAGAAGCGACGGCTGAATAAGCGACATCAGCAGAAACTTGCGCACGGAGTAGATAACGGCCTGTGACACTGTACATTTCACCCTCTTGCTCAAGTGAATTGGTTAATTCAACTTCAAAGTCAACTGTAGCTTGCCAATCAATAGTTGGAGCCTGGAATAAAATTACTGCCTGTTCCCCATCGTCTCTCAAATATCGATAGGAGAGTTCACGGCCATCTTCTGTGTCTGTAAGCCAAGATTCTAGAGCTTGATATGTAGACATATCAGATTCATTGAGATTGTCAAGCATGGTTTGAACTGAGGGGTTTCGTGCGCCTTCAAGGGTCAAAGTAGTCCAAAGTCCATCAGTTTCAATGACTTGGGTATTCTCTTCCAAAACGGCCAATGCTTTGTCATATGCTATTTTGCCATCAGGAGTAATTGCAGAACCATCAACTACGACATACATTGGTGCAGGGCTACTACCAAATTCATCATTCAGAATGAGGAAATCAAGAACTGCTTCAGAATCCATATCTAATTGATCTCTGAAATCAAAACCGATCTCAAGTTGATTGATTCCAGCCGCAACTGGTAATGTAAGAAGAATGGCTGCAATCAAAACCAAGTGTGGTTTTTCGGTCTGCTTTCCAATCCATTTGGAATACGCACCTTCTTTGACTTGTACCGACTTTTGTAAGGATATTTTCTGGGCAGGCATTATTCTCATCATAGCAGGTAATGTTGTGACTGATAGCAAGTAAATGAAGAACAAGCCAATTGCAATTACTGTTCCGAACGTCACCAAGAATGCTTGGGATGAAAGTCGGAATGAAAGAAAGCCAATCATATCAGTCATGATAGCAACAAACAATGCTGCAGAAGTAAAGAGAGTACCTCGCTTTATTGCCACATTTCGTATTTCTGAAGAAAAATCAGCCATCGTCTGTCGATCTTTCGTATCTTTCATATCTAATTCAATTAATTCTTCTCGATATCGAATAACCACGTGTAATCCATAATCGACACCTATTGCAAGAAGAAGAATGGGGATGGCATTCATAGCTGCATTAAATTCGAATCGCAATAATCCAGATAGGCCATAAGTAGCCGCAACAGCAAGTAATGTGAGAACAATGACAACTGACGTGTCTCGTAAACTTCGGAAGCGCCAGTAAAGAATAATCCCAAGAAGGAGAACTGCAGCACTTGTAAGAAGGCCTATCTCTTTTCCAAAACTAGCGTTACTCTCGACTTCAAACAACGAGAAACTGAAAGCGGTTAGGGTCACATTTTCATTTTTCTCCGAAAGAGCAATTCCTAAATCTTGTGTGAGTGGACTAATTATTTCCTTTACCGATGATGCGTCATTTGCAATATTTCCTTCTGAATCAGCCCATTGTGCTTCCATGCTAGTATCAATGGCCAAAGTTACCATCGTCTTATCGGCCAATTCCCACGGATTCGATTCAGCAACGGTTGGAATCATTGCCATCATAATTTGTTGAATATCTATCTTTTGAATCTCATTCAACGGGATTAGGTGCTCAAAGGCTGCAAGATGTAATGGCAGTATTTGATTCACTTCTTCTGTAGTACGATTTGACATAATTGCACCAGAAAGTCCAATGAGGACTGATATTTTCTCAGAATTATTTTCTCCACTATCCAATCTGGACAACCACTCACTTGGCACACCTGGTTCCCATGAATTCAACTCACTAGCATCTGGTGAGTACACTGAAGGGACTCCTGAAAGAGCATTTTGAGCAGAAGTAATTGCTGTACTTAATTCACTGGAATTAGCCGCCAGTACTGCAAGCAAAGAAGATTCTAGAGAAGCGGACCAATTGTCATTAGAAGGATCCTGTGTGCGTTGCCAAAATATTGCTGAAGAGGCTAGCCCAGTATGTGCAGAGCCCCCAAATAATGGCATGTGATGTGAAGCAAATCGTTCGTCTTCAATCATGTCTGCCTCAATCGATGCTAATGTTTGCCATGTCGATGCATTCTCTAAACTCCCAGCTTCAAAGCGAACGATTGCTCGAATGAAGTCGACATCTGGTTGGTAAGCATCTTCAATTTCATACATTAATCGAGTTGTTTCAGTATCGGGATAGAATGCATCTTCACCGTTATCAAATACAATGAAACGAGCAAAGGACGATAATAGGATAATACCGACGATCGAAACCGCGATTGCGGTTTTTGGACGGTCGATTGACAATTCAGAAAGACGGTCGAAGGGATTCTGCATGATGAACGAACTGAGCGCGCAACTTTTCCTTCAAGTAATTGTGCATACTCTCTACACTAATGTAAAAAAAATTATTCCTCACATTCGAACTTTTCAGAAGGCTGATACAGTAGAGAAAGACAAGTTGCTAGCGCAACCGATAATAAAATTGCAAGACTCAGTAATTGCCCCGAATTTCTTGCAGGAGGGAAATTTGACATTCCAACTAGCAAAAAGACACAACCAGATGAAAATGCTGCCCACCACCGAGCTGCGGTATCTTGGCGTGTGGAAACATGATCTGCACTAGCATGAGATAGGTAGTCGGCTGTGAAGCCCATTCCTAGCAAAACAGACGGTGCTGTATTGACTCCTCGGCCACCAATTATAGTCGCAAGTCCATCAACTGCTATTCCAATTGCAATTGTACCAATTGCTATTCGCATTGCTTTTATTGGTGAGCGTAAAACCAACATCGCTACAAGGAAAATGGCAATACCTGCTGCAAGGATTTGTGGAATTCGTTCCTCTTCAAATGTTTGGGCCACTGCTGAACCAACTGGCAATTCCCCACCAACTGCTCCATCAATCCCGTTCTCTACCAATAAATCGCTAACATCTGCTGTAAATTGGAGAGCAGATTCGGTATTTTGCCCATCAATCAAGACTGCAATTGCAACTCCAGTTG